>JACZTW010000010.1 GCA_022573485.1 Planctomycetota bacterium | reverse complement strand
AGCGCGTTGATGAGGCTGGCGAATACGGATACGGTGGCTGCTGCGTGGGGGCACTATCTGCGTGGGGACGACGTGGTGGCTTTGAAATTCAATCCCCACGGCGAACGTGATTTCGGGACCGCTCAGCCCTTCGCCCGGATGATCGTCGAATCCCTGCTCGACTCGGGCTGGTCCGCCGAGCAAATCGTGCTGGTCGATGCGCCCAGTGAAATCGAGCGACAATTCGGCACGCGATCCCGGCGGATCGGCTGGTCGGCGGCCGCCACCGATTTCGGCAGCGGGCGCGATCGGCTGGCGGCGTTCCTCGAGCAAGTTACCGCGATCGTGAACATTCCCTATCTCAAGAACGATAACATCATGGGCCTCAGCGGATGCTTGAAGAACATCACCTATCGCCTGGTGAAGCATCCGGCCCGGTTGCACAGCAATGGATGTTCGCCCTTCCTGGCGGACATACTCGCCCTGCCCGAGGTTTCGGGCAAGCTTCGCCTGAACATTATGAACGCCCTCCGAATCGCGTATCATGGAGGCCCGCTGGTGGCGCCAGACTACATCGACAACGCCGGCCTGCTGTTGGTGGGCCGGGATCCGATTGCGGTGGATGCTGTTGCGCTGGGCACGCTCAATGCCGCCCGTCGAAAAGCAGGCCTGTCGCCGATTTTCCTGGATGAGGAGCACTTACCGGCCCTGATCGACGCTGCCGGCAAAGGATTGGGTCAAGTCAATTTCCGGATGATCGAGCGTTTGACCGCCGAATCCACGTGAACCACAAGTAACTGTTTCCGACAGCGTAGATTAGAGCGCTCCAAGCCGAATAATTCATACCGCGGAGAGCGCAGAGCGTTGTTGGCAAAGAAGTTGCGCCCGGACTTGAGCGAGTGCTGCTTCGACAGCGTGTCTCACCTGCCCGTTTTGCGTCTGCGTTGCGAAGTCCTTATTTGTCACGTCTCTGAGGCCTCTGCGTGCTCTGCGGTGAAGTATCCGGCCTGAGCCCGTCCCCGCGAGACGACCGGGATCACCATTGACACGGTCCAGCGTACTCCCTATCATTTAAGTGTGGCGAAGGCAGAGGTTCCGCAAAAGTATCGATCATAATGGTGCCGTGAGTCATTATTCCGAGATCCATAACTCTATTGAAAACGCCATCTTACCAGAACCTCCGATTTCCCTGAGTCACTCGGCCAATTAGCTTCGTTCGCGTGGGGCGTGCAGGATGTTTTCTGCGTCGTCACCACCCCTTGCGGTCCTGCACCCAGGATCCGCGGCGTTGACCTTGCACCCGGTCGACACCACGGGTCGCCGGTTGTGCTGCTTCGACCGTGAGACAGGTTTCGCCGAACTTGAGGTGTGCCTGGGAGCGAGGCGATTTCCAGGGCCCGGTGGGTCCGCGGTTTGTCGCGGTCCGACCTCCAACGGCCCTTGCCCATATGCCCGAGAGACATGGTGCAAATTGAAACCATCGGAGAAAACATGATGAAAAGAATCAAGGGATTTACACTTATTGAGATGTTGGTCGTCGTGGCGATTATCGCCCTGTTGATCGCGATCCTCCTGCCGAGTTTGTCAAAGGCACGAGAGTTGGCTCGGCAGACCATTTGCGGAACCAACATGAAGGAAATTGGGACCACGTTTTACATTTATCAGAGCGACAACCTCGACGACTTCCCAACCGTGGCGCATGAAACGCAGCCCGGCGTGACCGAGCCGGTCGTGCGCTATATCGAGAACATGGGCGGCGGTCAAGCCGGCGGGCCGGGGGATCCCATGCGTGACGAGATCTCCTCGCCGAGACATCAGCAAACCCCGGGCAGCACACAGCTTTCGACGACGCGTGCCCTGTGGTTGTTGGTTCGCACAGGCGAGGTTATTCCGAAGGAGTTTATTTGTCCCAGTGCGGACGACTCCGTTGACCCGACCGTCGATGTGACGACATATTTCGACTTCATCGGCTACAGCGCTTGCAGCTACGGGTACCAGATTCCGTACGACAACGCCAACACCTGCCGACCGAGCGCCGATGTCGATCCGCGGATGGCCATCGCCGCGGATCGCGGGCCCTGGAGCAGCAGCCACCCCACGCAACTGGGCCGTTGGACCGGCGGGGACTCGCCGCCGGGCTTCAACGTGGACACGATCGATAATGATGTGACCACCGCGCTGTATGGGGCACTCATCGATGACCAGACCGATCCGCCGAACGGCCTGACCGAAGACAGCACGCCGGACAAATGGAAGCGCTTCAACTCGCCCAATCACGGCGGTCAGGGCCAGGGCCGCGGGCAGAGCGTTCTTTATCCGGATGCACACGCGCAGTTCAACACCACTCCCCTGGGCGGCGTGGATTCGGACAACATCTACACACAGATGAATTCGGTCCAAGGTTGGACGGGCTCAGATTTCCGGCGGGCCTTGCAGTGGGGCGCGATCCCCGCACTCACTTCCACGCCGATCTATCCCGGCGACGGTTCCCTCAGTCAGGACCAGACGATCGATTCGCTGACTGACAGTCTGATTTGGCCCTAGGCGCGTCGATATTGGTGACAGTTTGGTAGTTCCAAGGCCGCGGGAGCACGTTCTTCCGCGGCCTTTTTCTCATTGCTGGATCCCTGCGAATCGCTGGTGGATCACCTCGGCGATCCGCGCAGAAGCCTGCCCATCCCACAACGGCGGGGTTCGGTGGGGTCGCTCACGAATTTCAGCCAGCCGCGCACACGCCTCGATGAGATCGCGGGTCCGGCATCCAACGAGGGTGTTGGTGCCGTGGGTGAGCGTGATGGGACGTTCGGTGTTCTCGCGCAGCGTCAGACACGGCACTTTCAGGATCGTGGCTTCCTCCTGGATTCCGCCCGAGTCAGTGAAGATGGCCCGGGCTTCCGCCATCAAGTGCAGGAACTCCAGATAACCCAGCGGGGCGGTGATCTGAAGATTCGGCAGCGATTCCAGCTTGCCCAGCAGGCCGAACTCCTCGGCCCGGTTGCGTGTGCGGGGGTGCATGCAGAAGACCAGCGGTAGTTCTTGCTGGATGGTTTTGAATGCCTCGCAGATGCCGTCGAATGTGTCTCGGCAGTCCACGTTAGCGGGGCGATGCAGCGTAATGACGCCGTAGCGGCCCTTGTGGACGTGCAAGCGATCATGTACGGAGGTCTGCCGGGCGCGATCCAAATGCCGGCGGAGCGTGTCGATCATGACATTGCCGACGAAGTGGATGTCCTCCGGGGCCCGGCCCTCCTTCAGCAGGTTGGCTTCGCCGCTGGGTTCGCTCACGAACAGGAGGTCGCTGACGGCGTCGGTGAGGATGCGATTTATTTCCTCCGGCATAGTGCGGTCGAAACTGCGCAGTCCCGCCTCGACATGGAGGGTCGGAATGCCCAGCTTGCAGGCCACCAGCACGCAGGCAATGGTCGAGTTGACGTCGCCGACGACCAGTACGGCGTCGGGCCTGTGCTCGATGAGCAGGGGTTCGAAGCGCGTCATGATTTCCGCCGTCTGCCGGGCGTGCGATCCGCTGCCTACCTCGAGATTGAAGTCGGCCTTGGGGATGCCCAACTCGTCGAAGAACAGCCGACTCATGTTGTCGTCGTAGTGCTGGCCGGTGTGGACGATGACGGGTTCAATGTCCGGAAACGCCCGGTATGCTTCCATCAACGGGGCGATTTTCATGAAGTTCGGTCGTGTGCCGCAGACGTTGATCAGCTTCATCCCGTTTTACTCACGTTGGTTTGGCCACGAAGGCACAAAAGCACCAAGAGTTAGAAATGGAGAATGGAAAATGAAGAATGGAAAATGGAGAAACAGCTCCCACTTCAGGCAAGCAATCCCAAACTTTGCCTTCGCTTCCCCATTCCCCATTCTCCATTCTTCATTCTTCATTCTTCATTTCTTTCCTTCGTGTCTTCGTGCCTTTGTGGCTAGAAATTCGGGCACATGGCTCACTTCGCAAATCGAAACCAGAGAATGGCGCAGATTGCCTTGACGCCGTCCCACCAAGTGATCTTCTTGCCTTCTTCATAGGAGCGTCCGGCATAGCTGATGCCCACTTCAAAGACGCGGCAGCGCTTGCGGGCGACTTTGGCGGTGATCTCCGGCTCGAAGCCGAAGCGATTGCACTTGATGCGGAGATCCTTAATGACTTCCGCGCGGAAGACTTTGTAACACGTTTCCATGTCCGTCAAGTTCAGATTGGTCATCATGTTCGACAGCAGGGTCAGGCAACGATTGCCGATCATGTGCCAAAAGTAGTGTACGCGATGTGCCTGGCCCCCGATGAATCGCGAGCCGTAGACCACGTCGGCTTTGCCCTCCAGAATGGGCTGTAGCAGCCGCGGGTAGTCGCGTGGATCGTATTCCAGATCGGCATCCTGGATCAGGACGATGTCGCCCGTCGCGGCGGCGAATCCAGTCCGCAGGGCGGCGCCTTTGCCCTGGTTCTTGTCGTGCATCTCGACGATGACGTCCACGCCGGCGTGAGCCTGCTTTATTTTGTCGTAGAGATCGCGCGTGCCGTCGGTGCTGCAATCGTCCACCAGCACGAGTTGCTTGGCGAGGGGAATCTCGACGGCCAGCACGCGGCGCAGGATCTCCTCCAACGTCGAGAGTTCGTTGAATACGGGGATCACGATTGACAGTGTGTTGAACTTAGTCACTGTGGCCACTCATTTTCGGTACAGCCATAGACGTTGCTGTTGATGAGACGGCCCGGAGAAACAATTGTTCGCGCCGATTCCAGTATTTCGACAAATTACGAGGGCAACCTGAAGTGGTACAGCATATCCGGACCGATGCGGCGGATCTTCAGGTTCTTGAGACGCTGTGATTGTGCGATCAATGACACTCCTTTGCCCGACAGAGCGGAGGGCGCCCGGGATCCGCCGATCAGCCTGGGGGCGATGAACACAATGGCCTCATCGACCAAACCCTGATCAAAGGCGGAACCGAGGATTTGGCCGCCGCCTTCGATCAGAACGTTGCTCATGCCCTGTCCGGCCAGCTTCTTCAAAACATGCTTCAGGCTGATGTGTTTTCCTCGCAAGGGAGCGGGCTTGATGAGTACGCCCGCCAGACCCAGACGGCGCGCTCGAGCCGTCGTCGTCGCCTGCCTGGATGTGAAAATGACAGTCGGGATTTCTCGGGCGGTGCGCGCCAGCTTGCAGTGCGCCGGCGTGCGAAGCCGCGTGTCCAGGATTACTCGCCCCGCCAACCGCTTGATGGGTTCGCCACGACAGGTCAGTTCGGGATCATCCCGCAACACGGTTTCGGAACCGACGATGATGCCATCGACGCGGGCCCGGATGCGGTGCGTCCATTTGCGGGCCGGCTCACTGGAAATCCATTTTGAGTCGCCGGAGTGTGTGGCGATCTTGCCGTCGATACTCTGAGCCCACTTGGCGATGACATACGGTTGGCCCTGGGTCTCCCGCTTCAGATAGGCGGCGTTCAATTCCAGTGCTTCGGTTTGCAACGGGCCCTCGATGACCTCGATTCCTGCCTTCCGGAGCACCCGGATGCCCTTGCCGGCGACGAGCGGATTGGGATCGCGCATTGCAGCGAAGACCTTGCTCACCTTGGCTGCTTGCAGGGCCTCGGTACAGGGCGGCGTTTTGCCGTAGTGGCAGCACGGCTCCAGCGTCACATAGACAGTGGCGCCGCGCGCCTTTGGACCGGCGCCAGACAGCGCCACGACCTCGGCATGAGCGCCGCCGAAACGGCGGTGATATCCTTCGCCGACGACGCGACCTTTCCGGACGATCACGCATCCCACCATCGGGTTGGGCTCGACTCGGCCCAGGCCTCGAGCGGCCAGGCGCAGCGCGCGTTGCATGTATCGCGAGTGCTTGGATTCAGACGGCGGGTTGCTCACCTTCGCGGGTTCCGGGGTGTTTGCGACTGAACCAAATGTTGAGCATCAGGATCGAAACTCCGCAGACCAGGAGCATGTCCGCGACGTTGAAGATCCACGGCCAGAGTTCGAAGTCGCCAATGTGCAGCTCGATCTTGATAAAGTCCCGCACCTCGCCTCCGTTGAAGATACGATCATACAGATTCCCCAGAGCGCCGGCCAGGATCATGCCCAGTGCGACGTGGAAACTGCGCTGCCCTGTGGTGCTCTTGGCAAAGACGTACAGGACGAACAGTACGGCGGCCAGTGAAGCAGTGACGAACAGCCAGGTCAACTGCTGCCCCATACCGAAGAGGGCCCCTTTGTTCGTGCTGTAATGGAAGGACAGCGCGTTCTCGATGATCACTTGTGGCGGCCTGCCTTTGAGTGTCAGGTCCGCCCAATTCTTGGTCCACAAGTCTGCGATCAGGCCTAGGACCAAGACCAGCCAGAAGCGAAGGTGAGATCGCCGACAGTGTAGCGCCAAGCGGAGTTCGGGCGTCGCTTCAGGCAGGTTGCCCACGCTTTTTTCCGGTGCCGTTTCGGTGATCGAGTTCATCGCGGATTAAGGCGTCCCACCGAGTTCCTTCTCGCGGGCGGATTCAATGCAGTAGCGCGCCCAAGGTGTGGCACGCAGGCGTTGTTTGCCGATGGGCTTGTGCGTGGCTTCGCAAATTCCATAGGTGCGATCCGCAATCCGTTGCAGGGCGGCATCGATTTCCTTGAGGCGCTGCCGCTCGTTGGCGACCAGACCCAGCGTGAACTCCTGCTCCCAGTTGTCCGAGCCGACATCGGCCATGTGGATCGGCACCTTGGAGAGACTCCCCACTCCGCCGGGCTGGCTGTTCCGCAGGGCCTCGTTGGTCATGTGATCAACATCGCCGATCAATTCGGCCCTCTTGGCGAGCAGAAGCTGCCGATACTCATCCAGCTCCTCTTCCGAGAATTTCGTCTTTGGCGTCGGCCGCTCGGGAGGTTGCGGATCACCCTGGGCGAGTTTGTCAGCAACTCCGCTGGCCGAACTCGAAGACTGCGAACTCCGATTTGTCTTTGCGGCACCCTTGTCTGATGTCTTCGCGGATTTCTTCTTCGCCACCGGCGTTGCTCTCGACAATCAATAAGCAATTATCAATAAAGAACTTACGCACTCCGTAGCCCCGTTATTATAGGGTTGCGCCAGACCTATTGTCAAGATCCGGGTACGTGGGGAGCTACGGCGGTCGCCCGCTGTGGTAAACATGCCCAGGACTGGAGTCGAACCAGCACGCCCCGAAGGGCACAAGGCCCTCAACCTTGCGCGTCTGCCAATTCCGCCACCTGGGCGCGGGCAGGACCGGTCACCCTCTTGGCGACGATCCAGCTTGCTTGAGAGCTCGTTTGAAGATGCTATCCGAGTGCGGGCGTTCCTGTCAATAACGCGTCTCACTCGACGGTGTGCTCCAAATGTTCCAGAGGACAGCCGGCGCAGACGGGCGCTTTTCGGCAGTGCTTCTTGCCCACCTCGACCAAGAGCGCGTGGAACTCGTTGAACAGCCGAACATCCCGCGGCAGGTTTGCCTCGAAGAGTCCCTTGAGTCGGTCGTAGCCCCAATCGGAATCCGCCAAGAGATGCCGTGACAGGACGCGACGTGTGTAGGTATCGACGACGAAGGCCGGCTGCTGAGCGGCGTAGAGCAGGATACAGTCGGCCGTCTCAGGCCCGATGCCCTTGATGGCCAGCAATTCGCGCCTCAATACGTTTTGTGGCGTCGATGACATCGAGTCGAGCACAAACCCGTGCCGCGTTCCGAGCCATGCCGCGAAGGCCTGCAACCGCCGCGCTTTGACGGTCGGCGTGCCCGCCGGCTGAATGATCTTCGCCAGGGTCGCGTGGTCCAGGTCATGGAGGGCGCGGAAATCCAACAGGTTCTCTGCTCTGAGGTTGGCGGTGGCCCGCTCGACGTTCTTCCAGGCGGTGTGCTGCACGAGGATCGTGCCAATGATCGTTTCGGTCGTCGAATCGGCAGGCCACCAGCCTTGCGGGCCGTAGTGCGCCATCAGGGCGTCGTATATTTGCATCAATCGCGAAGTCACGTTAGACATCATCTGCCGTCCATCTTAAATTACGCTCAATACAATGTCGAACGCCATGGGAAGATCAGTGCGGTTGCGGGAACGATTCTCATACATTGAGGATGCCCGGCGACCTTTGCACAGTTTGATCTTCCTGTTGCCGCTGATTCTGGCGTACGAGATCGGCGCCGCGCGGCTGGACCCTTCCACCTCGTTCGTCCAGTCCGATCGCGTCATCGCGTACCATTTGATGGAACTGTTTTTCAGCGTTCTCGGCGCGGCCGGCATCATCCTCCCGGGCTTCTTGATCATTGCCATTCTGTTGATCACTCATATCGTGTCGCGCGATCGCTGGACGGTTCGCACGGCGACGCTCCTGGGGATGATGGGTGAATCGCTGGTCTGGACGGCGCCGCTGTTCCTGCTGCACCGCTTCATTCGCTACACCGCCCTGGATCAAAGTCCGCCGACGGAGTGGCTCGAGAATGTGGTCATCAGTACGGGCGCCGGCGTCTACGAGGAATTGATCTTCCGGCTCATCCTGGTCACGGCGATCGTCATCCTGCTGGAAGACGTCCTGAAGCTCAAACAGCGGCGGGCCTTGGTTGTGGCGGTGGTGCTCGCGGCGGTGCTCTTCGCGGCGCATCATCACCAACCCCTCGGACGCGAGTCCTACGAGTTCGGTCGATTCGCGTTCCGCACGATGGCCGGTGTGTATCTGGGTGCTTTGTTCCTCCTTCGAGGGTACGGCATCACGGCGGGTTGCCACGCCGTCTACAATGTGATCGTCGTGACGCTCGATGCGTTGTCCGATTGACGCCTCGCGGGATTCGGGTGATAATGTGCGTACACATCCGCCTGCAACGCGAAGTCCGGATGGACTTCGATCATCAGGGAGGTAGCGCGAATGTCTACGGATCCCATGAGTTCGGAAATCATCACCGTTCAGAGTCACATCATCGAGAAGCAGCGGAAACACCCCCAAGCGACCGGCGAGTTCAGTTGGCTGCTGTCGGGCATCACTCTGGCCACCAAGATCATCGAGTCCAAGGTGCGCCGCGCGGGACTCCTCGATATCCTGGGCGCGGACGGTCGGATCAATGTGCAGGGCGAGATCGTGCAGAAGCTGGATCGCATCGCCAACGAGACACTGCTGCGGACGCTCGGCTACCGCGGCAACATCGGAATTATGGCTTCGGAGGAAGACGACGAACCGCACATGGTAAAGGACGTGGGTGAAGAGGGGCGCTATATCGTGCTCTTCGACCCGCTGGACGGATCCAGCAATATCGACGTCAACGTGTCGGTCGGCACGATCTTCTCGGTCTTGCGCCGTAAGGCCGGAGAATGGAATCGCGAGAATCCCGTGGTGCACTTGTTGCAGCCCGGCTTCGAGCAAGTGGCGGCCGGCTATGTCGTCTACGGCAGCAGCACGGTGTTGACCTACACGACCGGGAACGGCGTACACATGTTTACGCTGGATCCGGACATTGGCGCTTATGTGCTGTGCAACGAAGACGTCAAGATGCCCGACACGGGCAAGATGTACAGCGTCAACGAAGCATACTTGAGCACGTTTCCCAAAGGGTATCGAGATTATCTCGGTTGGGCCAAGGGCGAGGGCTATTCCCTGCGGTACATTGGTTCGTTTGTCGCCGATTTCCACAGGACGCTTCTGCGCGGCGGCGTGTTTCTGTATCCGCCCACGACCAAGCAGCCGGAGGGCAAGCTGCGCCTGTTGTACGAGGCCAACCCCATGGCCTTCATTGCTCAGCAGGCCGGCGGGGCGGCGAGCGACGGCACCCAGGCGATCATGAAGAAGCAGCCGAAGGCTCTTCACGAACGCACACCCCTGATCATCGGCAGCAAGAGCGAAGTTGATCGCGTGCTGGGGTTCCTCGCTTGATTCAGCGCAGGGTCACGTAGGTGTAGTAGCGGTGGAGCTTGCCCTGCTCCAGCCTCAGAATGCGAACGTAGATTTGATCGCCGGCTTGGGCCTGGTCGAGAATCGAGCCGACCTCATCCAGATCCTTGACGTAGTATCCGCCCAGAGCGGTCAGGATGTCGCCGGCAGCGATTCCTTCGCGCTGGGCGGGTCCGCCGCGCTCAGCGTCGTCGATCATCAATCCGGCGTTGCTCTGCAAACGCAGTCGCCGGGCGTCCACTCGTGACAGCGGGCTGAGCGTGATGCCCAATCTCTGTGTCGCGAGTTTCGCACCGTCGGGTCGCGGCGGTTCCTGAAGCCGGATTCGGGCGGTGCGGGGCGATCCCGAGCGCTGCGTCTCCAGCGACACAATCTGTCCCGGCCGGTGGTCCAGCAATTGCATGTAGAAGTCAAAGTCCGATTCGACGCGCTCGCCGTTGACGGCCGTGACCGTGTCGCCGACCCTCAAGCCGGCCCGCGACGCGGGACTGCCTTTGAGAACCCGGGTCACGCGGCGGTGATGGTCCACGTTCAGGCCCAGTGAGAACTGGTTCTTTTGTTGCTCGCGGATCATCACCGGCAGCAGCCGTTTGAGCGTGTTGATTGGAATCGCGAAGCCGATGTTCTGCGCGTCGCTGCGGATCGCCGTATTGATCCCGATCAATTGGCCCAGCACGTTCAGCAGAGGCCCGCCGGAGTTGCCGGGATTGATGCCCGCGTCCGTCTGGATCAGATTTGCGTAAACCACGGGCTGTCCCGTCCGGGCGCTGGTCAATTTGAGGTCGCGATCGGTCGCACTGATCACACCCGTGGTCAGTGTGTGCTGATAGCCCAGAGGATTGCCGATCGCGATGACGGTCTCGCCGATCATCAGATCGCTGCTGTCGCCGAATTGAAGCACCGGCAAGGGGCTCTTCGGCTCGATTTTGAGCAGGGCGAGGTCGTGTGCTCGATCCTCTGCCACCACTTCGGCGTCATAGGACGTCTGGTCATCGAAGGTGATCTTGACGTCCGTCGTCCGATCGACGACATGAGCATTGGTGACGATGTAGCCGTTCTTGTGGATCACGAAGCCGCTGCCGACGCTGGTTGATTTGTATCTTCGCGTCCGGGGTCCCAGGAAACTGTCGAAATCCTGGAAGAAGAAATCCAAGGGGCTGCGGCTGCGGTTGATCTCCACGACTTTCGTGGAGGAAATGTTGACCACGGCGCCGTGGGTCTTCTCGAACGCCTCCACGACGGGCGTGCGCCGCGGGTTATCCGCAGGCGAGTCGGCCACCGCAGTCCCGCCTACCGGCAGACACGCCGAGACCATCAGGAATGTGGCAACCCGAGTCGTCGTCATTCTTGGTTCCCGAGCATGTTGCGAAGCACCATGTGCAGGATTCCCCCGTGGCGGTAATAATCCATCTCGACAGGCGTGTCGATGCGCACGATGGTCTGAAAGGACTTTGTCTTTCCGTCCGCATCCCGAGCCGTCACGTGTACTGTTTGGCGAGGCTGCAAGCTGTCATCCACTTGAATGTCAAACACTTCGTGCCCGGTCAGGCCGAGGGCCTCGGCACCCTCATTTTCCAGAAACTGCAACGGCAGCACGCCCATGCCCACCAGGTTGCTGCGGTGAATCCGCTCGAAGCTCTGGGCGATCACAGCCCGGATGCCCAGCAGCAGCGTGCCCTTGGCAGCCCAGTCGCGTGAGGAGCCCATACCGTAATCATGGCCTGTCAGCACGATCAGCGGCGTGCCTGCTTCCTTATATCTTTGGGCTGCGTCGTAGATGCTGGTCTGCTCGCCGCTGGGCAAGTGAATGGTCACGCCGCCCTCTGTGCCCGGAGCCAGCATGTTCTTCAGGCGGATATTGGCAAACGTGCCCCGGGTCATGACGCGATCGTTGCCGCGCCGCGAGCCGAAGCTGTTGAAATCCTGCGGCTTGATGCCTGCCTGCTGCAAGTATTGTCCCGCCGGACCGCTGGCCGGGATGGCGCCCGCCGGCGAAATGTGGTCCGTGGTCACGGAGTTGCCCAGCAACACGAGCACCCGGGCGCCTGTGATCGGGGCGATCGGCGCAGGCTCGGGCGGCAGATCGACGAAGAACGGCGGCTCTTGAATGTACGTGCTGCCCTCCTCCCAGGAATAGACTTCTTTCGCTGAGCTGGTGATGCGGTTCCAGGCTTCATTGTCGGACGAAATGTTCGCATAACACTGAGTGAACATCGCCGGGGTGATGGATTCCGAAACGACCTTGGAAATCTCTTCCTTTGAAGGCCAAAGATCCTTGAGGTAGACGTCGGACCCATCGCTGGCCCGACCCAGCGGTTCGCTGGTCAAGTCGATATCGGTCGTGCCCGCCAGGGCGTACGCCACCACCAGCGGCGGCGAGGCCAGGTAATTGGCTCTGACGTGCGGACTGATTCTGCCCTCGAAGTTCCGATTGCCGCTGAGTACCGAGCTCACCACCAGCTCATTCTGCGAGATGGCATGTGTGATGTGTTCGGGCAGCGGCCCGCTGTTGCCGATGCAGGTCATGCAGCCGTACCCGACCGTGTGGAAACCGAGTTTCTCCAGATAGGGCGTCAGGCCGGCCTGGTTCAGGTAGTCGGTGACCACGCGCGAGCCGGGGGACAGGCTGGTTTTGACGTGCGACTTGACCGTCAACCCTTTGTCGACGGCCTTCTTGGCCAGCAAAGCTGCGGCGATCAGCACGGAGGGGTTTGATGTGTTCGTGCAGCTCGTGATCGCGGCGATGACGACGTCGCCGTGCCTCAGTTCCGATCCCTGGCCGTCCGTCTGGATGACGGCTTTGCGATTCAAGTCACGCTCGCTGAGGGCGAAACCCCTTTCGCTGAGCGGTGCGACCAGCGCCCGATTGAACGCGCGCTTCATATCCGAGAGCGGCACCAAATCCTGTGGTCTTTTGGGGCCGGCCAGCGAGGATTGGACCGAACCCATGTCCAGTTCGACGGTATCGGTGAACACGGGATCGGGCGAACCGTCCACCCGGAACATGCCTTGTTCCTTGTAGTAGCGCTCGACGAGGTCGATTTGATCCTTCGATCTCCCGGTGCGGGCGAGGTAGTGCAGGGTCTCATCATCGACCGGAAAGAATCCGACGGTGGCGCCGTACTCCGGCGCCATGTTGGCCAATGTGGCGCGGTCCGGCAAGCTCAAGCCGGCCAGGCCGTCGCCGAAGAACTCGACAAACTTGCCGACCACGCCCTTGCGGCGAAGCAACTCCGTGACGGTCAACACGAGATCGGTGGCAGTGGCGCCCGCCGGCAGGGCTCCCGTCAGGCGAAGTCCGATGACGTCGGGTGTCAGCATGTAGATGGGTTGGCCCAGCATGACGGCTTCCGCTTCGATGCCGCCGACGCCCCAGCCGAGGACGCCCAGGCCGTTGATCATTGTCGTGTGGCTGTCCGTACCGACGAGCGTGTCTGGGAAGGCAAAGCGCTGTTTGTCGACTTCGCGCTGCGCCGTCACCGTGGCGAGGTATTCGAGATTCACTTGATGAATGATGCCGGTATTGGGCGGTATGGTGCTGAAGTTGTCGAAGGCCTGTTGCCCCCAGCGCAGGAATTCGTAGCGCTCGCGATTGCGGGTGTATTCCAAATCAATGTTCAGTTGCAGGGCGCCTGCGGAGCCGAAGTGATCCACCTGCACCGAGTGATCCACGACCAAGTCCACCGGCACCTGCGGGTTGATTCGTTTGGGATCTCCGCCCAGCCGGACCATGGCGGAGCGCATCGCCGCCAGATCGACGACCGCGGGCACGCCCGTGAAATCCTGAAGGATGACCCGGGACGGCAGGTAGGGGATCTCTTCGGCGGAGGTTCGCTCGGCCCAGGCGGCGAGTGTGCGCACGTGATCTTCGGTGACGCGGTAGTCGTCTACGTTCCGCAGTACGTTTTCGAGGAGCACGCGGATGCTGATCGGCAGACGATCGATCCGGCCGATGCCGGCGGCGCCGAGCTTGGGCAGGCTATGGAACGTATACGTTTCACCAGCGGCCTGCAAGGTCGAGCAAGTGTCAAAACAATTTTGGTCAAGTGTCATCGTCCTGTTGCTCCTATCCAGGCGTCGCCTGATGTCCGACTCGACACCGGCCCACTGAGCGACTCGCGGCGAGCATCTTATTTTTTCACGGGCCGGCAGCGCGCCGGCCGCAGCAGGCAATATACTATACTGGGCATTTTCAGGCAATCCCGCGAGGGCAGGCCGACGCTTCGCGCGTATCAATGCTGATATTCGAGCCGGGACTTCGTGCCACAGGGCGCGACAGGGTTTCAGTACTGATATCGGCTTGGCGTGGCGGCGCTTGCGGGACGCCTCTCGATTTCGGCTCGAACATCGAGCGACGCCGCGACTTCGGCGTCGGTGCGGGAGCGCCCATTGCAATCAAGATCGTCTTGAATCCTTGCCGAAATTACCAAGACTCGTTTCGAGACCTCGATCAGGATGATCAGGTGATTGCTGAGGGTGCTCAGGATGGGCTCGGACCTGCAATCCGCGACATTTCGGGACCGCGTTGCCGGTAAGTGGCAGATGCCACTGATGGCGCTGTCTGCTTTTCTGTTCACTGCCAGTCTGTACCTCCTCCTTCCGCAGACGCTTGTTCCTCCCATTGATGAGTGGGTTGCCGATATCGATGCGCTTCGTCGAGGCCGGCTGCTCGGTGAAGCGGAAGCGCTGGCCCGGAGCGTCTTGCACGACAACCGTTATGAAGCCGAGGAACGGGCGCCGGTGTATGCGGCTCTTGCCGGAGTCGGGTACCAGCGGCAGCTCGATCAGGGCGATCAGGCGGAACGGGACGAACGCCGTCTGGTCGCCATCCTGGCCCAGTATGCGCAGGCCGAACTGCTCGGATACGTGCTTAACGGAGACGACTTGCACCGACAGGGGCAGGTCTACGAGTGGCTCGGCCAACCACAAAATGCGCTGGATCAATACGAATTGAGCTTGAGATCCGCGCCTTCGGATCCGCTGGCCGTTCGCCTTCGGGTCATCGCTTTGCGGATGAGCGCCGTTCACACGCCGCGACCGGAACTTCACGATCGGCTGGACGCGCTCCTGGAGGACGCGTCCGCGCGCCTCGAGATACTCCATTGGTCGCTCGATAAGAAAATCGAACTGTTGATCGCAGATGATCGCTACGATGAAGGCGAGCGTGTTCTGGCCATTTATCAGCCGAGCCTCGCCGAGACGCCCTATGCGCGCTTCGCCGAGTATCTCGGCGGGCTGCTGCAATACAAGGCGGGAAGGTACGACGAGGCCGAACTGACTCTTCGCAACCTGCGCAGCAAGCTGGAAGTGCGCGACGACGTTCATGCGCGCTCGGGCTGGCTGCTGGGCACGGTGATCCTGCAAGATGACGGGCCGCAAAGGCCTCTTGAAGCCACACTCTTCTTTCGAGACGTGCTGGACTCGCACGCGGTCGGCGAGTATGTGCTCGCCTCTCGACTCGGCATGGCCGACGCACTCACCGCTTTGCAGCACTTTGACAAAGCTCTGGAGTACTACCGGGCCGTTCTCGATGGACTGAAGGCCGATAATCCGACCGCGCTGGTCGATCGCAACGTCGTGCGGATTTCGCTGGCTGTGAACAGCCGTCGTTTGTACGAGGATCAGCAATACGATCCCGCATTGGAGTACTTGCAACTCGCGTCCGATCTTGCGGATCTGGACGACGTCAGCAATCGAGCCTTTCACTTGTCCGACCTCGCGCTGCTCAAGGATTTTCTGGGCAGACAATATCGAGATCGATCGAGGGTCTCGGCGCAAGCCGGCGACGTGGATGAAACGCAGTGGCTCAACAAACGCAGCGTCGAATTGTTCCTCTCGGCGGCGGAGGATTACCTGGAGTTATCGAGGATCAAAACGGAAGACGAAGGAGTCGTGGCTGAGTCGCTGTGGCAGGCGGCTGCAATGTACGATGCGGCGGGGCGTCGCCGGGAAGCGATCGAATTGCTCACGGCTTTTCTCACGGAGCATCCAGCAAGCGATCAGATTCCCATCGCTCTGCTCAGGATCGGCCAGGCCTATCAGGCGACCGGTGAATTTGCGCTTGCGGTGGAATACTATCAACGTTGCATTCGGGAGCACCCGCAAACGACCGCAGCCTACGATTCATACATTCCACTGGCCGAATGTCTGGTGATCCTGGGTCCCGACCACATCGAGCAGGCGGAGGAGACCTTGCTCTATGTCCTGGCGGAGCCGCCGGATCAGCCCCATCGCTTCACGCCGGAGTCGTACATCTACCACGAAGCAACCTTCAAGCTGGGTGAATTGTATTCCCGCGATGGTCGCTTCGAGGATGCGATCCAGTGGTTCGGTGAGGCCTTGCAGCGTTATCCGGAGGATCCGCGTTCACCGCGCGCCACCTTCCTGCTGGCCCATGCCTACCGGCGGAGCGGGTTGGATCTGGATCACGTTGCGGAAGAGCTGGCCAGCCCTCTGCAACGCGAAGAACTGTATCGGGAAAAGCGGATCCGCCTGCGTCGGGCGGAGGAATTATTCGGAACAGTCATCGATCGATTGTCCGGGCATCCGCACGAGCGCTTGACGCCCCTGCAGCGCTTGCAGTTCAAATTGAGCTATGCGTACCGCGCGGATTGCGCGTTCGATCTGGGCGAGTTTGAGCGTGCCCTGCCGCTTTACCAGGAAGTGGTGCGTGCGTTTCAGGATGACCCCATCGCCCTGCCGGCTTATGTGCAGATCATCAGCAGCTACGAGAGCATGGGTCGTCTCGATGAAATCGGCCCCGCCGTGCAGCGGGCGCAGTGGCTGGCCGGCAGGATCGATTCGCAGAAATACGAGTCGCAACTCGTCCGCGACAAGCCGGAGGATTGGCTCAAACTCTTCGCCTGGATTGATGAAACGGGAAACAGCAATTGAATGGGAGAAACATTCTCATGGCGCCCCGAAGCCAAACGACCGAAGCAGATGCTGAAAAATTGATCTCGCTGCTGCGCCGGCAGGTGGGCATCTACACGCACCTGGAGAAGCTCTCAGGGCGCCAGCGCGATTTGATTGCGGCGGAGGACCAGCAGCAGCTTCTGACCCTGCTGGCCGAGCGACAGAAACTTGTGGACGAGTTGGGTACGCTCAACCAAGGCCTGGTTCCGCTGCAGGAATACTGGCGCGCCAACCGGGAAACCGTCGCGCCTTCACTCCGCACAGAAGCAGATCAGCTTGTGGGGCGTGCCGGCGAAATCCTTCAGCGCATTCTCGGCGCCGACGAGCAGGACGCACGCATCTTGTCGGCGCGCAAGGCGCAGACAGCCAAACAAGTGACCGCGCTGGCGCAGAGCCGGCAGGCGTTCGATGCTTATGGCGCGGGAGAGCGGACACACCAAAGACAATTGGTCAGGACGGATGAATCTGCATGAATACGATACACGCAACATTGAGCCAACGTGAGCGCGAACTGACGGCCATCATAACCGCCTACAACCAAGTTACGGAGCAATTGAAGCAGTCTCACGAGTCGCTGAACATCGAGGTGCGCAAGCTTCGCGTGGAACTGGAGGACAAGAACCATGAGTTGGCGCGGCGCGAACGACTGAGCGCGTTAGGCGGGATGGCCACCGGTGTGGCACACGAAATCAGGAATCCGCTGGGGAGCATTCAGCTCTATGCCTCGATGCTGGATCACGATTTGAGCGCTCTGCCCGAGGCTCAGAAACTCGTTCGCAAGATCTCGGCGGGCGTACACGCACTGGATCATATTGTCGGCGGCGTTTTGGACTTCGCGGGGCGGCGGGAGCCGAGCCTGCAACGCGTCGATCTGGCGTCGATCGTCAGCCGTGTGTTTGATACAGCGGCGCCCAACGCCGCGGCGAAGAACGTGGAACTGCTCATGGACCATGCCGGCGGGAATGACGAAGTGTGGGCCGACCGTGTTCAAATCGAGCAGGCTGTTCTGAACGTCGTGCTCAACGGCATCGACGCGGCGGATGCCGGCGGCACAGTCCGCATCCGGACTGAGTGTGATTCGCCGGATTTGGCGCGGCTGATCATCAGCGACAGCGGGCCCGGAATTGATGAAGCAATTATGGATCGAATTTTCAATCCGTTTTTCACGACCAAGGATACCGGCACTGGGTTGGGGCTGGCGATTGTTCACCGCATCATGGAAAGCCACGGCGGCCGGGTGACGGCACGCAACAGCGAGGGCGGCGGGGCTTGCTTCGTACTCGAACTTCCCACTCCCGCACAGAGTGCCGACACCGACGTGGTTGAGAGGAATGTCTGATGGCGCTTGTTTATGTGGTTGACGACAATGACTTGCTGCGTGACTCCGTTCGCGAAGCGCTGGTGCGCGAAGAGCACGAAGTCGAGACCTTTCCTCATCCCGTAGCGGCGCTCGAGGCGCTCGAGCAGCGGCGATGCCACGTGGTGGTGAGTGATTTGAAGATGCCGCGCATGGACGGCATTACCTTCTTGAAAGAAGTGCTCTGTCTCGACAGCGAAATGCCGGTGATCCTCATGACGGCCTTCGCTTCGGTGACCTCGGCGGTGGAAGCCATGAAGCTGGGGGCGTTTGACTACATCCAGAAACCGTTCGAGGCCGTCGAAATTGCTCTGCTTGTGGATCGGGCTTACCAGCTTCGTTGCCTGAAGGTGGACAACGAGGCGCTTCGTGTGTCGTTGGCCGACCGCGCGCCGAAGCGTGTGCTGGTGGGTGATTCCAGGTTGGTCCGCGAAGTTCGCCAGCGCTGTGCGCAAGTGGCGGACAGTATTGCGACGGTGCTGGTGACGGGCGAATCGGGCACCGGCAAAGAACTGGTCTCGCGCGAGATTCACAACCTGTCCCCGCGGGCGGATCGGGCGTTCCTGGCGGTCAACTGCGCGGCGATTTCGAGCAATCTGCTGGAGAGCGAATTGTTCGGGCACGAGCGCGGTGCCTTTACCGGGGCTGACCGCGAGCGTAAGGGACGCTTCGAGCTCGCCGACGGCGGGACGCTGCTGCTGGACGAAATCAGCGAGATGCCGATGCCGCTGCAAGCCAAGTTACTCCGCATTTTGCAGGAGCGCCAGTTCGAGCGCGTGGGCAGTTCCGTGACGCGCGACGTGGACGTTCGCGTGATCGCGACGACGAATTGCAATCTGGCGGAATGGGTCGGCCGGGGCAAGTTCCGCGAGGACTTGTTCTATCGCCTGAATGTGCTGCCGATCGCGGTCCCGCCGTTACGGGATCGCCGCGACGACGTGGCCATGCTGGCGGACCACTTTTTGGCGCAGATCGCGCGGCGGGACGGTCGCAAGCAAGCCCAAGTGGAACCCGCAGCCTACCGCGTGCTTCGCGACTACCACTGGCCCGGCAACGTGCGCGAACTCGAAAACATCTGTGAACGAGCCACCGTCCTCGGCGGCCGGGACGTGATCCGGGCGGCCACGATCGAGGCTTGGCTTCAGGGCGAGATCACTCAGCAGGACGAATTCCGCAACCTCCGGCCCGGCTACCTGATCCACGACATGGAGCGGCAACTTATCGAGAGAACGCTCGTGCAGTTCAACGGGCATCGAGAGAAGACGGCCAGGACCCTGGGCATCGGCGTGCGAACTCTGGGAATGAAACTCAAGAAATGGCAGGAGGAGGCTCGCCAGGCAGGTTGATATTGCCGAAGTCGCGCAAAAATTGCCGATCCAAGGGCCGCCGCCGAGCGCATATCAGTGTTCAGCACATGGGTTTGGGAGGTTGGCACAGTGTGTGTATGGCCCGCGGTAGGGCGAAGCGCGCCCGGCGCGCGCCTGTGTAGGGATAAACCAAAGATGTATCTCAGCGACATTACCAATCGAGGCAACATTGCGGTTCTGGGGAAGCTGATGGCTTTCGCGGAGGCGCGGCAAAAGATGCTGGCGGAGAATATCGCCAATATCGACATGCCGGGCTACAAGACGAAACAGCTCGATCCGAAAGTGTTTCAAGCTGCGATGCGAAGGGCGATCGACGAACGCAGCACGCATCCGGGAGCGCCGCTGAAGCTGCCGGCGACCGGCCAGTTCCATGAAGACGAGCTGGGCCATTTGGTCGTGACGCCGGTTACCGAGCCGGCTCAGAACATTCTGTTCCACGACCGCACCAATGCCCGTATCGAGACACTCATGGCCCAAGTGGCAGAGAATGTCATGATGTACAACTTGGCGAGCCAGCTTTTGAAAAACAGCTTCGACGGACTCAAAACGGCGATTCGAGGACAGATATGACGACGATGAGCATTGTGGAGGAAAATCGTGTACGGCGCACTTGATATCAGCACTTCCGGCCTAGTGGCCCAGCGGATTCGCATGGACACCTACGCCGGCAACATCGCGAGTGCACCGATCCGTGGCTACAAGCGACGCGTGCCGATGCTTGCGAGCGGGGCGGGTCCGGGCCAGCTTGACAAGCCGGGCGTACACGTGGCGCAGATATTGGTGGATCGCAGTCCGGGCACGATGGTCAGCGCTCCGGACAGCCAGTATGCGATTCAAAGCGGCCCCAACAAGGGCATGGTGGAGTACTCGAACGTCAGCGTCATGGAAGAAATGATCAACGCCATCGAAGCGGCCCGAGCCTACGACGCCAACATCACCATGATGAGCGCGACGCGGGCCATGGTGGATTCAGCGATGAGGTTGATTGCATAATCCGTGTGAAGATCAAGGAGCCGCGGGCTTGGGCCCGCGCGGATCCTCAACCAGAACGAACGCAAGAGCGCTCAAGCGACCCTGTGAGGTGAAAAAATGCCGGAACCCATCGGACTTCCCAATGTGAGCCAGCTTCTGCAGAACCCCGCGCTGGGTCACACGAAGCTCCTCAATCCGCAGCAGCAAAACGAGGGCGCTGATTTCAAGTCCGCGCTGCTCGACAGTCTGGACGAAGTCAATCGCCTGCAAATGGATGCCGCTAAGGGCATCCAGAAGCTGAGTACCGACCCAACGGCGAATATGGCTGAGGTCTTTGTGGCAGTTCGAAAGGCAGACATTGCTTTCAGCATGATGATGGAAATGCGCAACAAGCTCGTCGAGGCGTATCGAGAATTGCAGCAAATGAGGATTTAGGCCTCGTGGCTGACAGCCGTAGCGGTCGGCGTCTCTGCCGACCGTCGGCCGGCACGGAGGCCGGCCTTTACTGATCTTCGCAAGGAACAACATGGGCTTCTTTGACGTACAAATCCAGAGCATCCGGCGGCAGCTCAGCGGCCTGGAGACCTCCCAACGGGTGGCGCTCGGACTGTGCGTCATCATCCTCGCCGGTGCGATCCTGATGCTCACGCAATGGTCGCTTGAGCGCCAGATGGTCCTGCTTTACGCCGATCCGATGACGCCTGAGCAGATCGAGAGCGCCGAGCGCCAGTTGCAGTCGATGGGCGAATCGTACGAAATCCGCGCCGACGACATCTTCGTTCGGCCGAAGGACCAGGCGCGCCTCATCATGGCGCTGAACGCACGAAATTCCGGCCCGACCAAACTGAACATCACGTTTGAGCAACTCATGAAGGACAAGAACACCTTCGCCAGTGCGCAAACGACGCGAAACAATTACAACTACGCCATGGGGAATGAGTTGGCGCTGATGATTCGGTCGTGGTCCAAGGTCTCGGATGCACTCGTCAAGATCGCGCCCTCAACGCGGCAAACGTTGCGGCAACGCAGCAACCCGACGGCCTCGGTGCAGGTCAGTCTCGTGCCGGGAACACAAATGAACAAGAGCATCGTCGAGAGTCTGGCGCGCCTGATCGCGGGGGCGGTTCCGGGCCTCGAACCTCAGCATGTGAGTGTCATCGATCAAGTCACGGGCCGCTCGTATGTCATTGACGATCCCGAAGATCAGTTCGGCGGCAACCTCTTCGAATTGCAGCGGCTGCAAGAGAAGGAACTCAAGACGAAGATCGAGGCACTACTGAGCTACATTCCAGGTGTGCTCGCTCAGGTGAGATTGAAACTGGACGACCAAGCCGTCAGCAGCGTGGTGACCGCGCTGGATGAGCCGTACGTGAAACGGGAAACGAAAGACGGGACCGAGACAGTCAATACTCGGAGCAGCCAGGAGCCCGGAGTTGGGGCGAATACGAGCGTGTCGCTCCGGGGGGGTGGCAGCGGGCAGAGCACGACCTCGGAGAAAAGCGAAACGGAATACATGGCCCAGACCGGCACCCAGGTGACTCAGACGGCTCGGAAGCCGGGCGCGGTGCTGAAGGCGGCGGCGTCGATCGGCGTGCCGCGCAGCTATTTCATCGGGGCCCTCAAAGCCCTCAAGGGTGAAGGTGCGGAAGAGCCGCAGCCCGATGAAATCGACACTTACATCGAGGAGCAGATTCCACTCATCCAAAAGCAAGTCCAACCCATCCTCGATGCCAGCGCCGAAGCAGAATCGACCGTCGTGGTGAGCGTGTACGCCGATCAGGCGGTGACCTTCATTACGCCGGCGCCGCAGGTTGAGCCCGCGGCGGCGAGTTCGGTGATGGAGTTCGTGAGCGCGAACGGCAAGCAAATCGGGTTATTCGCGCTGGCCGTGATGGCCATGGGCATGATGATGATGATGGCGCGGAAGAGCGGAACGCCGGTGAGTATGCAGGATGAGGGCGTGGTCGAGGTCATGCCCGGAGGTCCGCTGGGAGACCTGTTTGTGGATGACGGCGCGGTCGGCAAGGCCGGTTCGCCGGATGCGTTCCTGATCGCCCAGGAGACGGATGAGAGCAGCATCCGCACGCGGCAAATCTCCAAGCAAGTGAGCGATTTGATCAACGATGATCCCGACGGGGCGGCCCAACTGGTCCGGCGCTGGATCGAGCGTGAGCTGTAACAGGATTGGTAAACGATGCCCGACGCTGCACCAAAGAATCCCGAGAATGAAAGCAACCTGAACGGCCTGCGCAAAGCGGCCATTCTGTTGTTGAGTATGGACGCGGAGACGTCGGCGAAAGTCGTGAAGTTGCTGCCCCGGCGCAGCGTGGAGGAAGTTACCCGGGAAATCGCCACGATCGATCTGGTGAATCCCGACGTTTCCAGCGTGGTCATCACCGAGTTCTACAACTTGGCGCTGGCGCGGCGGTTCGTGGAGCAAGGCGGAATTCTGTACGCCTCTCAACTGCTCCACAAATCGCTAGACAAAGAGGATGCGGAACGCATTCTGAAGCAGATTGAGCAGCAAGTGAACCAGCAGCCCTTCGCCTTTCTGCAAAAAACGGACAGCGAGAACCTTCTGACCTTCATCCAGGAGGAGCATCCACAGACCATCGCGCTGGTCCTGGCGCACATCCCCAGCGGCAAGGCCAGTGAAATCCTGGTCGGGCTGCCGCCGAGCAAGCAGATCGAAGTGACCTCGCGCATTGCCACCATGGAGCAGACCAACCCGGAAGTTGTCAAGGAAGTCGAGGAAGGACTGGCCCGCAGGCTTTCGGGAGTCGTGTCGCAGAGCCTGCAAAAGGTCGGGGGTGTGGAGTCCGTCGCCGAAATGCTCAACCTGGCCGATCGATCGACGGAGAAGAACATCCTCGAAGCGCTCGAAATCGAGGATCCCGATCTCGTGGAGCAGATCCGGCGGTTGATGTTCGTATTCGAGGACGTCATTCTGGTCAACGACAAGGGCATCCAGGCGGTGCTGCGGGAAATCGACAACGACGAGTTGTCTCTGTCACTCAAGACCGCGAGCGAAGATCTCAAGGAGAAAATCTTCCGCAACATGTCCGAACGGGCGGTGGAACTGGTCAAGGAAGACATGGAATACATGGGCCCGGTGCGGATCACCGATGTCGAGGCGGCCCAGCAGCGGATCGTGGACGTGGTGCGGCGACTGGAAGATGCCGGCGAAATAATCATCGCAGGCCGTGGCGGCGAGAAAGAGATCATCGTGTAGCACAAACGTCTTCCGGCGCGGCACGAAAGCGTGCCATCGGAAGGCCCCGAGCGACGACCGGCCGATCCACGAACGACCGGCCGACGTGAAGTATCTCAAGGACGAGGGAACCCGTGTCTGTAGTTCTGAAAGCAGGTCATGCTACGACGAGACGGATCGCGCCGTCTGCATTTCAAATGCGCGACTGGCGACTCGAGGCCGACGAAGTGCTGGAGCAAGCGCAACGGCAGGCGTCGGAGGTCATCGCCGCAGCCCGCGCCGAGGGGGAGTTGATTCAGGAACGCGCCCGTCGCGAAGGACACCAAGCCGGCCTGGAGCAAGGCCTGGCGGAAGGGGCGCAACGCGGGGCAGAGGAAGCTTTTACTGCTGCGCAGGCCGCCTTCGGCAAGGATCTGGCGCACTTGGCGGACAACCTGACGGCTGTTGTTCGGGAGGTGAGCGATCAGCGGGTCGATCGCCTGCACGCCGCCGAACACGACTTGCTGAGCTTCGCAATTGACATCGCCGGCCGCGTGGCCAAGGTCATCGGTGAAGTGAACCCCGATGCCGCCCGGGAGAATTTGCGCAGCGCTCTGCAATTGGTGCTGGCCAAGTCCGACGTGACTGTGAGAGTCCATCCCGCTGATCACGCGACGCTCAGACTGTTCGCGGCGCAGCTCGCCGACGAGAACGCGGCGCTGCCGCATATCACCTTTGCAGAGGATGAGGCTGTTTCGCGCGGGGGCGTGCAGGTGGTCACCGAAGCGGGACGTATCGATGCCACGCTGGAAGCCCAGATGGATCAAATTACGCGGGCACTGACGGGCGGATCGGAGTAGGCGTTTGTGTTTGAGCATCACCGAAAATTGATTGCAAAGTTGAACCCCATCCGCATCGAAGGCAAGTTGTCGTCCATGTCGGGGATCAACATGCTCGTGAAAGATCTGCCCGCCGCGTTGAGTTCGATGTGTGCGGTGCGCACTCGCTCTGGGGAGACCATCGACGCCCAGGTGGTCGGCTTTCGCGACGGCGCCACCATCCTGATGCCGCTGCAGAACGCCGCCGGCGTGGCTGAGGGGGATCTCGTGTGGAGCGAGCCGACGATGCATCACGTGCCGGTCGGCGAGTCCCTGCTCGGTCGGGTCGTCGATGGGCTGGGTCGGCCCATCGATCAAGGCCCTCGAATCCACGCGGAACAATACTATCCAGTCTATAACGATGCGCCCGCACCGTTTTCGCGGCAGCGTATCGATGAACCATTGTCCACCGGCGTCCGCGTGATCGACGGGCTCCTCACCGTGGGGATCGGTCAACGCTTGGGCATTTTCTCCAGCACGGGCGTCGGCAAGAGCGTGCTCTTGGGCATGATCTCGCGGTATACCTCCGCCGACGTGACAGTCGTGGCTTTGGTGGGCGAGCGTGGGCGTGAAGTGAAGGACTTTATCGAAAAAGATCTGGGGCCGGAGGGCATGGCCCGGACGGTCATGGTGGTGAGCACATCGGACGAATCGCCGATCATGCGCGTGCGCGCGTCGTTCGTGGCCACCGCGATTGCGGAGTATTTTCGGGACCAGGGCCGGCATGTGTTGCTGCTGGTGGATTCGCTGACCCGGCTGGCGATGGCCCAGCGCCAGATCGGATTGGCGGCGGGCGAGCCGCCCGCGACGAAGGGCTACACGCCCAGCGTGTTCAGCCTGCTGCCGCAACTGCTCGAACGCGCCGGCAGGAGCGAGCATGGCAGTATTACGGGGTTCTACTCCGTCCTCGTCGAGGGCGACGACATCAACGAGCCGATTTCGGATGCGGTGCGTGGCATTCTCGACGGGCACGTGTGGTTGTCGCGGTCGCTGGCGCGCAAAGGGCACTACCCCGCCATTGACACGCTCAACAGTATCAGCCGGCTGATGGTGGACGTCGTTGACGAAGCGCATCGTGAGGCCGCCCAGCGCGTTCGGCGCGTATTGGGCACGTGGTTCGAGATTGAGGATCTGGTCAACATCGGCGCCTACACCGCCGGCAGCAATCCGCAGTTTGACCTGGCCATCCAGAGCAAACCGCAAATCGACCAGTTTATGCAGCAGGCCGTGGACGAGCAGATCAGCTTCGAGCAGACGCACCGGGCGCTGCTGCAATTGTCGCGGAGCATCGCGGAAACCGAACACAAACTGATGGCGCCGTCCGAACGCGGAGCGGCGGTCGGCTGATGGAGCGCATGAGGCGACATGGCGAAGCGTTTCAACTTTCGATTGGAGGCCGTCATGAAGTTGCGCAAGCAAAAGGAGGACGAAAACAAGCGCGCCGTCGCCCAGCGCGTGGGGGAAATGACCACACTGCAGGATCACTTGATGACGCTCAACGAGCAAGTCGCCTCCGAGATTCGCAGAGCGCGTGAGCATGCGCTGCACGCGCATCTGAAGGCGTCTGATTTGTCCAAGCGGCGGTTCTGGATCTCGCATTTGCAGCGCGGCGTTCTGGAGACGGAGTCTCGGATACGCAATCTGGAGAAACAATTGACCGCGGATCGCACCGTTCTTGCAGAGGCCTCCAAGGAATACAGGGTCATCGAGACTTTGCGCGACAAGCGACTTCAAGCGCACAACCGCGAACAGGAACGGCTCGAAACGATCGAAGCCGGCGAAATGGCCATCAGCCTGTTCGTCCGCCGGCAGAGCGAGAACGCAGAGTAACGAAACATGCTGAAGAGGATCACCAAAAGATTGTTCGCCGGACTCGGTACGGCCTACTCAGGCCTGGCGCTGTTCGCCCTGATCCATTTGCTCATTTTGCTCGGCATCGCCGGTTATGCGTATCAGACGGGCAGGATCGATCGGGCCAAGATCGAGCAAATCTCGGCGATTATTCGTGGCGACCAGCCGGAAGCGCCCGACGCCGTGGCGGATGGGGCAGACGTGACGCCTGAGGCGGACGGTCAGGCCGAATCGTCGGAAGACTTGATTGAACAAGCAATGAAGCGAGATGAAATGGAGCGACTTCAACGCGAACGCGTGCTGGCCGACATTCGCAACCTCAACCTGCTCGT
>JACZTW010000202.1 GCA_022573485.1 Planctomycetota bacterium | reverse complement strand
CCGCGCCGATCGGCGTGGTCACTTCGGCCTGCGCGCCGATGAGTTCGCGCACCATCGCGTGGCTCGATCCCGAGGCCGCAGCCGCCAGCTTGTTGAACACGGCCATCAAGACATAGGCGAAGACCAGCCCGCCGCCCGCCGCGGGCAGAAGCGATCCCTGGTCCCACTGATACCCTCTCTGTAACACCAAACCGACAACACCAAATCCTGCCATGAAGCTGGAAACGATGGTCGGGCTGAAGGCGCTGAATGCGCGCCGACGCTCATCGGTCGCATCGACGACCTGGCCGGTGTCGTGCGTTACGTCGTGACCGATATCGCCGGCCCCCGCATCGACATCGCCGCTGCCGGCATCGACGCCGCCGTGGCCGGCATCGCCGCTTGCGGAAAAGTGGAAGTTCCCGAGGACGGCAGATACGACGACGTAACCTGCGCCCAGGATTGTCGAGGCCATGTAAATGTCGTACAACGTCAAGCCGAGCACAGCGGCCACCTCCATTCGATCCCCGCCCAATAAGCCGGACATCTACTCATCTAGAATATACTCCATGTCGCAACGCCGGGCCATTATGAACAAGACGGCTGATTCTAATGGCAAGCGGGGCAGCTCCGTTCTCCAGTTGTGATTGCAAAGCCCCAATCAGAGCCCCAAGCGCAAGCGCGGGGTCGCGGACCGGTCGCGGACCTGTCGCTGGCGCTCGCGGCTCGGATGGGTGTCGTATGGTCACACAAGCTGATATGGAGCGAACCCGCAGCGATCCCACAGCCCCGTCCGGCTTGGCCAGACGGGGCTTTTCTGTGATAATGAGAGTCAACGTAGCGAAGGCCAAGTATTCCGCACCCGCCTGGGCGGCGGGTTTGACTCCCAGCCGACGGAGCGTCGTTCCATGTCCGACAATGAGCAAGAGAACGTCATCCCCAGCGCTCAGCCGGTCGCGCCACCAACTCAGCCAGGCACGATCGCCTCGCCGCAGCGGCCGGCCAATTGGCCGACGGCCATTGGGATCATCGCGATCGTCTTTGGCACTCTTGGGACTCTGGGTGGCTTGCTGGGCGCGCTTTCGCCCGTCACGATCGCCATCTTCTCGGAGTTCATGCTCCCGGGACAAGAAGAGGGCCTCCAGCAAACGATGGCCTGGAGTGTCGCGTATGGGATCGGCGGGATGATAATTGCAATTCTCCTCTTAATAGGAGGAATTCGTCTCAGATCCAGGAGACGCCAAGCAGTCGTCCTGATCCGCACATGGGCCATCGTCAAGATCTTATTGTCTGTTGGCGGCACCGTCATTGGCTACCAATCCGTACAGTTGCAGATGGAGGCGATCCAGAATGATCCGAGCTCTCCGATAATGAACACAGGAATCATGGGCACGTTCGGTATGGTGGGCATGGTCGTCGGCCTACTATGGGCATTTGTCCTGCCTGTTTTCATGCTCGCGTGGTTCGCGCGTAAGAAGATCAAGAGTGAAACGGAAAGCTGGGCCTGATGCGCTGCAAGAATTGCGACTATCGCTTGTGGAATCTCAAGTCACGCCAGTGCCCGGAGTGCGGCACACCGTTTCTGCCGAGTGAATTTGAGTTCCTGCTCAACAGCATCCAGTTCTGCTGCCCGCATTGCAACCAATCGTACTACGGCACAGGCGAGAAGGGGCATTTGGTGCCCGTTCAATTCGCGTGCGTCTCCTGCAAGCAGCAAGTTCACATGGATGACATGGTTGTGCTCCCGACCGCAGGCGTCGATGAAGATGAAACCAAACTCGATCATATGCCCTGGCAGGAGCGCCACCGCACGAGCACGATCAAGGCCTGGTTTGCGACCGTAGGACGGGCACTCGTCGCCCCCGGTCGGTTAATCCGCAGCGTTCCGGTTGAAAGTTCCGTCAGCTCCGCAGTGTGGTTCGCGATTATCACGAACACGATTGTATTCCTGGCGAGTTCAATGACAGCCATGATACTTCCATTGATCATGGCCTTGTCGATGAGCGGAATGGGGCCAACCGGTGGAGGCCCGATGGGTCCAGGGATGCCGGGCCCAGGTGCCATGGCGGCTGCCATGGCAGCGGGCGTGGCCGGGATCATGGGCGCGGGCTTCCTCATCGTCAGCATGCTCATGTTGGTGACAGGTTTGGTGGCCCATGGATTGCTCAGATTGACCGGGGAAACGCAATCCACCATCGGACGCACCTTCCATGCCATCTGCTACAGCTCGGGTGCCAACGTCGTCACCGCAATCCCTTGCTTCGGCATGTTCTTCGGCTGGATCTGGTGGTTGATCAGCGCCATCCTGATGATTCGCACAGGCCAAAAGGTCCACGGCGGGCGCGCGGCGTTTGCCGTGTTGACCATACCCGTTCTCGCACTGGGTACGATCATCGGATTCTACACTTGGATGATTGTCTCGATGATGTCGGGCACAGGACCATTCGCCATGGCCGACAGCACAAGCTCGACCGAGACGATCCTCGTCGGCTTGTTGAACTACGCCGAAGAGCGAGACGAAATGCCTGAGCACGCGATTCAGCTTGTGGCCGAAGGCTTTGCCGAGGGCTTCGATATGGTCGCTACGCAATCCGATACATTCGAAGAGGATGTACCCGTAGCCGACACCAATTTGGACAAGTTCACAAAATTGCCGTCCGAGGACATATCCAAGGCCGTCCAGGCTGCAATCGATGCGCTGCCGGCGGGAACGACCGCACATCGGCTTGGTGATTTCGTCTTTACTTATCACGGAATCAATCTCGCGAACGCCGACCCAGGCCTGTGGTTGGTCATCGAGTCGCCCGACCCGGATGTCAACCCGGCCGGTGCAACCGGAACTGTGACCACGTCGCGGGGACCGGGAATGACCACGATATCGACCACAAGCAGTGGAGGCATGGTCGTCGTAGGCTTGGCGGACGGCAGTGTCACCGCCCTGTTTTCCAGAGCGTTCTCGGCGCAGCTCTCGACTCAAAATGCCCTGCGGGCAACGTACAACTTGCCGCCGCTGCCCGATCCGGCGACGGTCACTCACACCAAACCCGCCGTCGCCGGTAATCAACCGCAATCCGGCGAGATGAATCCAGACCCGCCGGAACCGGATGATTCAAGCTCCGCCGAAGACGAGAACCCATAGGCGGAATTCATCATGAATCTTGCTCAGTTCCGTTTGAGGCTGCGGAGGAACTCTTCGTACCGTGCGGCGTGCTTCTCGACGGTCGCAACCGGGCCCAAGAGCTTCAGGAAGTACTTGCCTTCGGGCGAGATGATGACCGATCCCAACATGCGGTGATCGGGCTTGTCGTGCTTTTCGGGGTTCCCTGGTCGAACCGCCGCGACATACCGCCCGCTGACGTCGATCGTATGAACTGCCATGCCGCTGACTTGTGCTTCGCGGCGCGCGGCGACCTCCATCGAATCGCGGCCGTCGGCCTGAACGAATTGGCCGCACCAGCGAACGAAGTTCGCTTCGACGCTGCCGCCGGCTTCAGGCGTCGTGCCGAAGTTGTAAATCACCAGTTCCGCGTCGCCGTCGCCAGCGCCGCCGCCCGGCAGCCGGAGTTGGGCTTTTCGCACGCTCGATGTCGGTTGCTCGATGACCCAAGTTCTCGGCACAACGAATTCGAGACGATCGACTGTCAGCCTGAGCGATGCAGATTCCTGCGCCGTCTGGCTGGCAGCCGCTTCGGTTTCTGTCTGCTTCGGCGTCGCCTCCGGTTCTTTGGATTCCGCAGGCCCCGGTGTTGCGGTCGTCTTCGATTCGACCAATTCGCCGGCTTGGTTGTCGTTCTCTTTCGGCTCCTGTTTCTTCGACTTGCATCCAGTGGCGGATGCCGCACAGACCACCGCGATTACCAGCAGGAACGTCTTTGGATGGTAATGAGTCATGCGTGTCCTTCCTCCGCTCGAGGAGCGGTCGTGAGGCGAAAATAGGTCACTTGCGCTGTGGCGACCAGCGCTCCGTTTGTGTCTGACAATTTGACATCGACCGGGCACAGCGTCCTGCCGAACTTGATCACGCGGGCCTCAGCCGTCACATCGGTGAAGCACGGAGCCAGAAACCGCACGTGGATGTCGCTCGTCGTCAAGTGCGCGTCCGCGCCCAGCTTCGTGGCGATCGCCAGCCAGGCCGCGCAATCGGCCACCGTGGTCATAATGCCGCCGTGGAAGGTCGGATGCAGGCCGTTGTGCCGGTCGCTGCGGGGCACCACCACGCGAACAAAGCCCACGTCGCACTCAAGTGAGCGGAAACCCAGCGTCTTCAGGATCGGGACGGTTTCCAAGCACTGGTGCAGTCCTTTTTCGAGTTCCGGCAGGATCATAGTCCTGTGTTCTCCCCGAGATAGCGGCGGTCACGTTCAAGCGTGCGCGTCCAGGTCCAGGCGCCCAACTCTACCAACCCGGCGGTCATTTGCAACCGGCTCCGCGGCGCAGCGGCGCCTACAATTCGCATTCATTTCTAACTCAATCGAGCGCGACTTCGGACCGACGATTGAGTTGTCGGGACGACGCCCTATCACTGCCAGCTTGGCGGGGAGAAGTTGATGTTTACGAAACTCTCATTTGCACAGGTTTTGGGGCAACTGCTGGCGGTCGCGATCGATTGCGTCGTCGGCCTGTTCACTCCGCGACGGCGAGCGTCGGGCGTAAGCACGAAGATCCCTTCTCGAATCGTCTCTCCGCAGCATGACGACGGGCGAAGCACGTCGCCGGCCCAGAGTCCGGAAACACTGCCAGAGCAACATTCAGTCGCCTGAAACTTCCGGCATCGAATCCAGGATCGCCGGCGGCTCCGTCGCGCCTTCTTCGACAGGCTGAGGGCCGTAGACGGCACCCAGGAGATGCGTGAACGCGATGATCACCGGGACCAGCGTGATGGCCACGGCGAAGATAGAGAGTCGTCGCCCCAGTCGGGGGCGATGCTGGCCCACAATCTCGCAGATGAAGATCACAAACACGACCAGCGCGAACTTGTAAACGACCATGCCCGGCAAGGCCCAACGATCCAGGATGTAGTCCGCCAGGACGTTGACCTCCCGCCCTCCGAAGTACAGCACAACCCACGTCATCATCAAGTCCATTGCCGATACGAAGATGAACCACACGTAGGCCTGCGGATAGCGGGCGGCACGGAGCAGCGGGAAACTGTTACTCTTGGGGGGATCCATGCACGTTCATCTCGGTCCGCAATGCTCGGCGGCCCTTGGCGCGTACCTTACGCGTACTGTACGGCGCGATCAACCGCACAATGTGCTTCCGATGCGGCGCTCACTGCCTGGATCCTCCCGCCGCACCATCCTTCGATCGCAGCGCGAAACGCGAGGATGCTGAAGTTGTGATCGACTGCCTGACGGAGGATGTTCAGGCGGTCGAAGTTCGGCGGGTTCGTCCCGCCGTAGGCCGACAGGCAGCAATCGAATCCTGCGGTGTCCAGCGCTTGGCGAACCTCCGGCGTGATGTCACTTGGCCTGCCAAACGGGTAGGCCATCGCCGCCAGAACGCCCGCGAAGCGGGTCGAACCGCCGGCGCAGCCGGTTAGATCCGCTTCGCGGGGAGCCGGTTAGACCCGCTTCGCGGGCGAGATGATGCGTGAGGTCGCGCTGGGCCTTCTCGATTTGATCGAGCGCTTCCGGCAGCGGGATCTTTCCGACGTTGGCATGATCGGCTGTATGATTCCCGAAGTGGAATCCCCAGTCGGCCATCTGCCGCACTTGCTCCCAGCTCAGCGCGGGCACGGCTTTGCCCAGTTTCTTCAAATCGTGCTCGAACGCCCGATCGCTGCCGACGATGCGCGTGGACAGGAAGAACGTACCCGGCAGTCCGGCGCGCCGCAGCAATCGGGCAGCCAGACAGTTATCCGCGTAGCCGTCATCGAACGTAACGACGACGCCTGGACGGCGGCGAGGCTGACCGCGGTTCGCCAGGAAAGTGGGCAAGTCCATCACGTCATAACGCCTACGGAGAAGCTGCACATGTTCGATGAACTGCTCCACACCCACGGTCACGGAATCGAGATGATCGTCACTCACGCGATGGTAAAGCAGCACGGTAGTTCGGCATGTGCCCGTCACCCGGCGATACAAGTTTCGACACGGCGCCCACAAGTAGACGTAGGCCGCAAAGAAGGCCTGCTTCGCAACCTCTCGGCATCGGGCGGTTGTTGTCCAACTGCGCCGGCGTGCCAGCCTCAGCCGGCGTTGCACTGCTCGCCGGACGAGCCACCTCGGCCGACTGCGGGTGGGCGTGGTCGCGCTCTGCTGAGCGTCGGCCGTATCCTCGCCGACCTCAATGTGGCGGAGCGCCTTGAGAAGCACCTCATGACTCAGCGCGTCCAGCCGGGCCGACAGCCCGGCGCAGGTTGCGTAAACTGGAATCTCGAGCGCACGCTGGCAGACGATCGAGCCCGTGTCCAAGTCTTCGTCAACCCAGTGTGCGCTGACGCCGGATTCCGTGGCGCCGTCGTAGAGTTCCCAGAAGCCCGGCGGCATACCGCGATAGTTCGGCAACAGGCTCTTGTGCAGATTGAGGGTGCCGCGTTGCGGGATGGCGAACACCTGCGGCATGAGGATCGGCGCCGACAGCGCGATGCCCAGCCAGGGTCTGAGGTTCGCGATGTTGGCCAGCGCGTTTGGATCGGAGAACGACGCGCAGCAGTGATACGAGACATTCGCGCCAACGAGTTCCGCGTAAGACCGGGGCAGTGCCCCGGCGCCAGTGGCGCCCGTGACGCGGCCGGTCGAAGGCAAACGGAGTCCGTGGAGCAACTGGCCAAGCAACTCCAGCGGATAGGAGATTGGTTCCCTCTTAAGGCGGCGAATCTTGCCGCTGAGATACGGCCTCCAGCAGCGCGGTTTGATTTCCTGGAGTATGGTGAAGTGCCAGTGCGGGAACGATTGGCTGATGGTTTCGATCAACTCGATCGTCGAGGGCGACGCGCCGCGACCTGTGAAGATGACGACTTGGCGTTGTGTGGTTTCCGCAATCACGCGCAGGGGGCCTCGTTCCGAGACTATAGTCACATGCTGCCGACAGTGGTCTATCGGCAGGGAGTGCGGATCGGGGATTGTCGTTCTTGGTTTCGGAAGCGGTTTCGCACGACGAAGAGCAATCCAGGACGCCGGATCTGCTAAACGACGAAGTCACTTCGGAGCACCCTGCCGCGCGGGTATGTCGCTTGAGTGGGGTTACAATTGTAGTTTCTCGCGGAGGTATTCGAGGCACTTTGACTTGTCGATCCGCTCTTGCTGGCCGGTATCGCGGTCGCGGACGGTGACGGTGCCGTCCT
>JACZTW010000201.1 GCA_022573485.1 Planctomycetota bacterium | reverse complement strand
CGCCCCGCAACGAAGCCCTGAAAGGGCGAAACAGAACTCGCCCCGAAGGAGCTGAAACATGTCCGTTGTGTCGCCCTTTCAGGGCTTGGTTGTGATCTTGTTTACCCAGGGCGACGCGGCGCGGCTGATCCCGGCGCGCCGGGACTTCGCTCTGCCCTGGGCTGGTGTGTTGAGGCCCCTTCGGGGCAAGCACCTGCTGGCCGGCCGCTGCAGAGCTCCTCTCACTGATCGGTGTAGGTTCACAATTCCAGCGAGCGCCGGGCAAGTTATACAAGTGGGCGAAGTTGGGGCGGTTGTGGTGTGCGCGGGTGGAAGAAGGGAAGAGGGAGAAGGGAACAGGGAAACGAGACGGAATGATGAATTCAGAATTACGAAAGAAGACGGCGAAACGTGTAGCGCCAAACGAACCCACGCTTCGCGCAAGCGGAAGGCCGGGAAAGGGAAAAGTGGAAAAGTCAAAACGTCCAAAGTCCAATTGCGGGAGGATTTCAGGGGTTGAGGATTCAAGGGTTCGAAGAAATGCGGATTTCGGATTGCGGAATGGAGAGCGACGGTCGCCAGTCACCGGTCACGGTTCGATAAGGTCACCGCAGTCGCAAAAGCTCAGTGGCCGAACAAACCCATTTCGTCGCAAGTCCAAGGCCGCAGTTGGGATACGATGCGTGTTGCCTCACGCGGCGTAGGGCTTGTGGCCGGACGCGATGTCGCGCGGTGTGTACGCGAGATGATCGAGGCCGATGTCGTGAGCGGTACGCTTCCAGAGGCGGGCGACCGGTGCTCCACCACGGGCGGGACGGGTGAAATCAATGCGACATTGAAAAAGGGCGTAAGGTACTGTGAACAATAATGTTATGATTATTTCAGTTCTTGGTGATAAGTCCACACAAAGAACCTTGTCAAAATCCCTTGAAGCTGGATTCGTCGTTGTTACGCTATTACGGAATATGCTCGCGCCGGAGTGCGGCGCGGGCGCGATGATGCACACTTGGACTTCGGGATTTGGACTCAGATCCGACCGGCGAAGCATGGCGCGGGCTGGCGGCTGAGGTGCCGAGAGCGGCAACCGTTCCCGAGTCAAGATCATAAGAGGAACTCCATGACTGATACACGGGCGAAGAGCGTGAGCGGACCCCCCGTAGCGAGTGGAAACGGCTACCTCGAATTCGAAAGACCGTTGGCGCGGATCGAACACGAGCTGGGCAAGATCGAGGCGCTGCAGGTCGAATCCCCGCGCGATCTGTCGGCGGAGATCAAGAACCTGCGGACCTCCCTCAGGAACATGACCCGCCAGACGTATTCGCGGCTGTCGGCCTGGGAAACCGTGCAAGTGGCGCGGCACCCGCATCGCCCGATTCTGCCGGACTACCTGCGCCTGCTGGCCCGGGACTACGTCGAGCTGCACGGCGATCGCACGTGCGGGGATGACCGGGCGATCATGACCGGCTTCGCGCGCATCGGCGGCCACAAGGTCATGCTCATCGGACAAAACAAGGGCAGGGATACGAAAGAGAAGATCGCCTGCAATTTCGGATGCGCCCACCCGGAAGGCTATCGCAAAGCCCTCGCCAAGATGAAATTGGCGGAGAAGTACGGCTTGCCCGTGGTCTGTTTGATTGACACTCAGGGCGCCTATCCGGGCATTGGCAGCGAAGAGCGCGGCATCGCCCAGGCCATCGCCATGAACTTGATGGAGATGTCTCGCCTGCGGGTGCCCATCGTGTGCGTGGTCATCGGCGAGGGCGGCAGCGGTGGCGCATTGGGCCTGGGCGTGGGCGATCGGGTGGCTATGCTGCAGTACGCCTTTTACTCGGTAATCTCGCCGGAAGGCTGCGCCGCGATTCTGTTCAAGACCGGTGATGAGGCCCGACGGGCGGCTGAATTGCTGCACCTCACCGCCAAGGATCTGAAGAAACTAGACTTGATAGACGACATCATCTCCGAACCGATGGGCGGGGCTCACCGGCATCCCGAGGTCGCTATTCAAAACGTCGAAACGTATATCAGTCAGACACTCCGGGAAATCAAGCGCGTGCGCATCGAGACGCTGCTCAAGCGCCGCTACACTCGACTGCGCGAACTGGGCAGATTCTTCGAGACAGATGCGGGGACCGGAAAGAACCGCCCTCCAAGCCGGCGCAAGACCCGCGCGGCGGGCTCTCCGGCCCGCGCGGCGGGCGCCGACCGAACACTGGGACAGCGCACCGTCGCATCGAAAACGCGAAGCAGCGCCGCAACTGCCTGACGGATCATCATGCTCAAGACACACATGCTGGCCACCTCGGCTGAGGGTCGGCCGATCCACGCCTATGAACTGGAAAACGAATCGCCGGCCATCCTGATCGTCGGGGGAATGCACGGCGACGAACCGCAGAGCGCGTTCGTGGCCGACCGCATCGTGGAACTGTTGCAGACGCGCATCGGCGACATGATGCACGAGCATCTCATCGTCGTGCCGCAACTCAACCCCGACGGACTGGAGCGCGGTTCGCGCAAGAACAGTCGCGAAGTGGACATTAACCGCAACTTCCCGACGGCCAACTGGTCCCAGAATGAGCCGGACGACGCATACTACGGCGGGCCGAGCGCGGGCAGCGAACCCGAGACCCAGTTGATCCTGGAATTGATCCGGCGACACGGCCCGCGACGCATTCTGACGGTCCACTGCATCGACGGCGAGCGGCAATGTGTCAACTTTGACGGTCCGGCTGAGGCGCTGGCCCGCGCCATGGCCAAGGAGAACGGCTACGAGGTGCGGTCGGACATTGGACACGCCACGCCCGGCAGCTTGGGCACCTGGGCCGGCTATGAGCGCCAGATCCCCACCGTCACACTGGAACTGCCCGCCGACGAAACGGATGAGAAATGCTGGCAGGACAACCGCGACGCCGTCATGAGTTTCATCCAGGCAGCCATCGAGTAACGGGCTTGCCCGCCTGCGCTCGAACCCTGGGTGCCGACACACGTGCCCCGTGCTTCTCAAGCCAATTTGGCCACGAAGACACGAAGGCACAAAGACAAAGAAATCACGTCTCTTGTTCCTCTGTCAAAAGCAAACACTCTGCAACAAACAGCATGCATGCGTCATTGGCAGATATCGTGGTGACGAGTACTTCTATTGCTTTTCTTCGTGTCTTGGTGCCTTTGTGGCTAAAAATTCCTGCTAGGCCGACGCAAATTCGTCGGCCAAGGCGATCCGTTTGCGGATGGCGGGGTGATCGTAGAAGTACCATTCGATGAAAGGATGAGGATCAGGGTCGGCCAGGTTCATCTCCGCGAGGCGGGTCATCGTGCTGCGAAAGGCCTGCGGATTGCGTGTCCGCCGGATGGCATCTCTGTCGCACTGCCGCTCAAATCGGCGGCTGATCGCATTGTGCAGCGGTCTGATGATCATGCTCAAAAAGCCGAGGCAAACTGCGATCAATGGCAGCAGGGCGATGGCTCCGGAAAAATCTTCGCGACCGGAGCCGTGGTATGGATGCAGAAAGTAGGCCAGCACAGCGACGTGCAACGTGCTGACGACGGCCGAGAGCCCGAGCAATTTCCAAATGTGCCCGCGTGTATGGTGTCCGAGTTCGTGGGCGAACACCACTTCGATTTCCTCATGCTCAAAGGCGTCCAGGAGCGTGTCCGAGAGATACACGCGCCGCGTTGAGCCGAGCCCGGTCAACATGGCGTTGGCTGCTTTGGTATCCTTCGATAGTTCCAAGCTGAAGATCCCGCTGATCCGCAGCGCCGCATCGTCGGCCATCGCCGTCAGGCTGGATGTGATGCGTTCGTCGTTGAGCGGCTCGGAGTCGTAGAAGATCGGCAGCAAGAGCACCGGAAAGAGCTTCGCGAGCACGACGGTCAAGCCAAGCCAGCCACTCCAGATCCACAACCACCACAGCGCTCCGCCGTACCACAACAGGGCGTACAGACCCGCGAGCGCAATGCCCGCGAGCAGGCCGCCGACCAACCATCCTTTGGCAAGCTGCACGAGCCAGCGTGTGAACGATTGGTTGCTGAGTTCGTAGCGATGCTCCAGCACGTAGTCGGCGTAGTACGACATTGGAAGTGTGAGCAGTTCGTGCAGCAGGGCGAAGCACCCGGCATAGACGAACAGGCTGACCCAGCGGTTGTCACCGTATCGGCTCAAGCCGGCCCCGCCCCACCACACCCACGCACCTGCGTAGATCAAAAACACCACGGTGCCGATTAGTGACAGGACCAGTTTGGTGCGGTGGTACTGCTTTGCGTCGCGTAAGCCGATGAACATCTTAGACATCCTTCATCTCCCAAAATCGAGACACAGAGTGGGTGTGATTCTAATGTCTTTCGCGTGGTGAAGCCAAATTTGGCTAGCCTGCGAACCACGATGTCGTGTATCATGGCAGCGCAGGGCCTCGGCCCGCTCACGTCACGCCGTTGACAACTCTGAGAGGATCGTGATGCCTCATTCGATCGTCGTCCGCTGTCCGAACTGTTCCCAAAAGTACCGCCTCTCGCCTGAAAAGATCGGCGCCCGGGCGCGGTGCAAGTGCGGGCAACGATTCACCATCACCAGCGAGAAGCCTCTCGATGAGGAAACAGCCTATGGATGGGTCATTCAAGGCGCGGACCCCTCCTCGCACAGTGTCATGGGCGGTTCGAGCATCACGGAGAGTCCTGCATCTGTGGAGCGCGAAGAGGCCGCTGCACCCAGGCGCACCCCGTCGCGCGGCGGGCGCCCGCCAGCGGGTCCTACCCGCCAGCCGCGCGTCGAACTGGAGCTGGTTGATGAATTGGGTGCTCACTTCAAATTTCCGGCGAACCTGTTGGGCGATGAGCGCCTGCGTGATTCGTTTCCCAAGCAGTGTGTCTGCTGCGGGCGCGGGCGCCGGCTGAACGTACACCTCATCATTTGGAACGAAAAATTGCCGGCTGATGATCCGCTGCGCGTTCGCGAGATCAACCATCAACCGATCGGCCGGCTGCAACCACTGAGCGGTTACGGCCGGGCCAGTTGGCTGAGGGAGCTGCCCAAACTGAAGAACCTGCCCGAGCCGTTTGATCTTCCGTTCCCGTTTTTTGTGTGCAGCGATTGCACCGTGGAAGACGAAATACACGCGTCGCTGGCCGCTGAGCCGCAGGGTGAGCACTGCCTGATTCGCATCACGCACCTCTTGATCGCCGCGGCCTTTCATCGCAATAACGGCGGCAGCGACACGCCGGAACACCAACACTTACTGCAGGAATGTGAGAAACTGAAGAAGAACCGCTGGCTGTCGCTGCCCACGGCCGTCCGCCGGAAAATCACGCAGTGGTGCGAGATCGAGGACCATGAGGAGTTTCGAGGCTTTTTCCCGGATGCCGATTTCAGCAATGCGGAATTGGGCAAGGCGGGCGTCGTGCTGACCAGCAAGCACCTGTCGTTTCACAAATACTCTTCCTCGCGCGAGTTTTCCTTATCGACGGGCGGGCGGGTTTACCTCCGGCCCGAAGAAAAGAACACAGCCTTGCGCATCGTCCAAAGAGGCCGGAAAGATGCTACACTGCACCTTGATCCTGCGATGGCGGATAGTCTCGTGAGTGAGCTTCGACGTACGGGCCGGCAATGGAACATCACTGGCAGGGCTCGAGATTATTGATCGTTGTGCCATCCGACTTACTGCGCGTGACCGCCGGCCTCGGGGCCGGCGAACCCCATGTGAACATTCGAGGCCTATTGCGATTTTGATGCACATTCAGAATCCGCGTCTGTTGTCATTGATCGCGTGCGGGCTGTTGATCGGCACCTGGACGAGCGCCGCCCATGCGGACCACGAGCAGCGCATTGCCAGGCTGCAGAAACTGCTGGATCGGCTGCCTCACGCACAAACCGTGGTGAGCGCAGCGGTGATGAGCCTCCCCGACGGCAAGATGATCTATGAGCGAAACGCGGATCGCGTTTTGATTCCGGCGAGCAATCAAAAGATCATCCCGGGCGCCGTGGCCTTGGCGAAGTTGGGAGTGGCTCACTCTTTCGACACGCGCCTGGCGCTGGACGGCGATGATTTGATCCTCATCGGCGGCGGCGATCCGAGCCTGGGAGACTCCAAGCTGGCCGACGAACGCGGAGGCCGATCAACTGACGTTTTCGAGCAATGGGCGAGCATCCTGACCCAACGAGGCATCACGACGATCAAGGGTGACATCGTTGTCGAGGATCAAATCTTTGAGCAGCCCTGGGTCCACCCATCCTGGGAAGAGAGCGACCTCACCAAATGGTATGCCGCGCCGGTCGGCGGACTGAATTTCAACGACAATTGCATCGAAATCACGCTCCGCCCGACCACGCCGGGCCAACTGGTCCGCTTTGAAGTCTTCCCGCCGTCCGCCTGGATCCGCATCGACAATCGTTGCAAGACTGCCTCGAAAAACAAGCCCTGGATTCATCGACCCAGCAGCGCTCCGCTGTACCAACTCCGAGGCCGGTGCAACCGTAAGTCTGAACTCAAGTCCGTGTCGGTTCCGGACCCCGGCATCTTCACCGGGGAGGTGCTCAAAGCCGTGTTGAAATCGCACGGCATTGACGTTCGCGGCGAAGTGCGCCGGGCAGCGCCGGTTCCTCAGACCCACGCGACCAATTCTCACGGGCGGGAGATTCTGGCGGTTCATTCCACGCCCCTGGCCGACGTGCTCAGGCGGGCGCTGGGGGACAGCCAAAACCTCTTCGCCGAGTGTTTGATCAAGTCGCTTTCAGTCCGGCCGGCGAGTGACGGGCGGCCCGGTAAGGCCGGTAGCTGGCAAGCCGGAGGTGCGGTCGCGCTGGAGACGATTCGCGGATGGGGCATTGATACGAGCGGCATGGTCATTGCCGACGGCTCCGGCCTGAGCCGCGACAATCGGGCCAGCGCCCGGCAGATCGTACAAATCCTGAGGCACGTCTACATGGACTCCGACGGCGGCAGCCTGTTCATGGACAGCCTGTCGCTCAATGCGACGCGGGGCACATTGCGCAAACGAATGAAGGACATACCCGGGCGGGTGATGGCCAAGACCGGTTACATGCGCGGCGTGCGTTCGTTGAGCGGCTATGTCCGGGCATCCCCGAAAGCGTGGTATGCGTTCTCGGTTCTGTTCAACGAAATCCCCGGCGGGACGGCGCCCTACAATCGCATCCACGACGATGTCTGCCGAACTCTGGTCGGTCCGAAATCAGTTGCCGCCGAATAGTGTCATTTCTGCCGTCGATTGATGAGTGTGCCACTGCTCTTGAGCAGTGCTTTCCCGCAGCGCTTGCTTGAGCTGCACGAAGTGTCTGATGGGGTTACAATCAAACGACTCATGCTCCGCAAGA
>JACZTW010000200.1 GCA_022573485.1 Planctomycetota bacterium | reverse complement strand
CGCGGGCGCGGTTCTATAATAGCGGCACAACCTCAAGAAACGAGAGGCGTACAGAAAACAATGGTCAAGCTCGGCGTCAATATCGATCACGTGGCCACCGTGCGACAGGCCCGAAAAACAGACGAGCCGGATCCCGTCTGGGCCGCCGTCGAGGCGGAACTGGGCGGGGCCGACGGGATCACCTTCCATCTCCGCGAAGACCGCCGGCACATCAACGACCGCGACGCGCGCGTCCTCAAGGAAACCGTCGCCGCTAAACTGAATATGGAAATGTCGATTGCCGCCGGAATCGTGCGCATCGCGGGCGAACTCAAACCGGATCAATGCACGTTGGTGCCCGAGAAACGTGAAGAACTCACTACCGAAGGCGGCCTCAATGTCCGAAAATTCGCCCGGCGCATCAAGCGCGTGGTGTCAGATCTGCACAACAAGGGCATCACGCTCAGCGCCTTTATCGAGCCCGACGTGGATCAAATTCGCGCCTCGGCGGACTGCGGTTTCGACGCCGTCGAACTGTGGACCGGCGGATATGCCCATGCCAAAACGCCACGGGCTGTCCAGCGCGAGATCAATCGGCTGGATCGCGGCGTCGAGACCGGGATCGAGTGCGGCCTGGAAGTTCACGGCGGGCACGGTCTGACCTACCGCAACGTTGAGCGCATCGCAGCCATTCCGGGCTTCGGTGAATTCAATATCGGCCATTCCATCGTCGCCCGGGCCACACTGGTGGGCATGCGCGTCGCCGTCGAACAAATGAAGGACTTGTTATTCCAGTATTCACCCGTGGAGTTGATGTGATGCAGCTTAAGATGTACATGATGCTGCTGCCCGCGCTGCTGTGCTGGCCTCAAACTGCTCCCGCAGAGTTCCAACTCAAGACAGACGATCGCGTGGTCTTCTTTGGCGACACCGTGGTACACACGCAACTCTTCACCAAATATGTCGAGACCTTTGTGCGTGTTCGCTATCCAGAGTTGAAGACGCGTTTCTTCAACAGTGGACAGCGGAACGAAACCGCCGCAGACGGCCTGGCGCGCCTGGAGCGGGATCTCGGGCCGACCTCTCCAACTGTGGTCGTGGTCGCCTTCGGCCTGCACGACCCCGGCGGCAAGCCATTAGATGAAGGGCGGCTGGCCGAGTTTCGCAAAAACATCACCGGCATTGCCGAGGGCATCCAGAAGCTCGGCGCCCGGACCGTACTGCTCACGCCGCCACGCCCGATTGTTCAGCAACTGCGCTCAATGCCAGCGGTCAATTACGTTGAAGTCGTCGGGAAATATGCGCAGGCCATTCGGGAAGTCGGCGAAAGCCGTCAGGTTCCCGTCGTCGATTGGTTCCGCAGCTCGTCGGAGTTGTATCAGAACAACACGCCTCAGCCACCGCGGCGGCGGCAGGGCGAGTTGCTGCCGAAGGGATTGGCGCACGCCGTCGTGGCCGCCCAGTTACTCAAACACTGGCAGGCTGAACCGATCGACGTGCGCATCACGGCAGACTGGGAGAGTGAGACGGCGAGCGTGTCCAGCGGCCGGGCCAAAATAAAGACGCGGACGGAGCAGGAACTTAAGCTCGAACTGACCGGCGTGCCGCTTCCCTGGGGTGTGGCAGGCGTCAAGCCTCAGGATCTCGAGGCTGCTCGCTGGCCGGGCGCGGAACTGTGCCGGTATGTCCTGCAAATTGATAACGTGCCCGAGTCCGGCGTAAACCTTGTTTTGGGCGGCCGAAAGATCGCCCTGGAGCGCGAACAACTGCGCCACGGCGTCAACATCATGGGCTGGCCGCCTATTCAAGTGCGAAACAGAACTCTGCGCGACATGTTGACGGCCATTACTCGAAAACACCGGCGGTGGTTCGAGTACCGCTTGGCAGTGCGGAGAGGCCCTCCGCCGGAACCCGAGCTGCTGGAGGCCTTTGAGTCGTCACTCCGCACGTTTCAACTTTACGAGGATGGTTACGCCAAGCTCGTCATGCGGCTTCCTAAGGTCTTTGATGTCACGCTCTCGTTTCGCGTTCCACCGGATGAAACCGGTGCGGACCAAGTGAAACAGGCCGAGGACTAATCGGGATGCATTTCAAAGGTTCGATGGTGGCTTTGGTCACGCCGTTTTCCGAAGGCCGACTCGATCTTCCGGCGTTGGAGCGGCTGATCGATTTCCAACTGAGCGAGGGCACGGACGGCCTGGTGTTGTGCGGCACGACCGGCGAATCGCCGACGTTGACGGACGAAGAACAGGCTGAAATCGTAGAAACGGCGACTCGAAAAGCCAAGAACAAGTGTCCGATCATCGTCGGTGCCGGCACTAATTCGACGGCCAAGACGTTGAAACTGTCGCAGCGCGCACGGGACCTGGGCGCCGACGCACTGATGCTGGTAACGCCGTACTACAACAAGCCGACACAGGCGGGGCTGTACCAACATTTCGGGAAAGTGGCGCGCGAGGTCGCGCTGCCGATCATTCTGTACAACATCCCCGGCCGGACCGGCGTAGCCATCGCCGAAGAGACGATTTGCAGACTGTTCAATGATTTTGAGAACATCGTCGCAGTCAAACACGCCACCGGCTCCGTCGAAGGGGCGGCCAGTCTGCACGCCGCCTGTGCGATTGACATTATCTCCGGCGACGATCCATTGACGCTGCCGTTGATGTCTATCGGCGCGCTCGGCGTGATCAGCGTGGTGGCCAATTTACTGCCCGCCAAAGTCAAGGCCCTGACTGATGCATGGCTGGCGGGGCGATACGAACAGGCCCGAGCAATCCACGATGAGTTGTTTCCGCTGGCGAAAGCTCTATTATCGCTTGAAACGAACCCGATCCCGATCAAGACCGCTATGGCTTTGAACGACATGATTCGGGAGGAATTCAGGTTGCCGATGTGTGAAATGGCGCCGGCCAACAAGAATGAATTGCGCCAACTGTTGTCTCGCAGTGGTCTGTTGAAGTGAGGATGCCACATGGCTCGGGAAGCGATTTCATTTCCGGATTTGAGTGGGCGTGATCGGTTGCGCGCCATGCTCGGAGTGGTCGTCATCGGGGTGATCTTCGTCGCGGTGGTAAGCCGCCTGGTGCTCACGCCGGTGGATCCGCTGGGATGCGTGAGCACACTCAGTTGCAAGCTCGAATGGTGGATTCTGCCGATCTGCGCGGCGCTGGCCTTGGTGTTCGCGGCACTGGTCAGCATCATCAGCGGAGCGAAGCTGGAGGAAATGGGCGTCTTTGCCGTGGCGCTGGGCCTGTCGCTGGCGGTCCTGCGACACGAGAGCGCCGCATTCCTGTGGGCCACTCAGGGGCAAGCCAACGACGAACTGCGCACCGTACTTGCCGGCCAGATGGCCGCCGAGGCGCTGGGATGGTTCGCAGTCATCGGTGCCGCCTATGCCGGAACCCGCTGGGCCGTGCGCGTGTTTGATCTCAAGCCCCTCATCGAACAGGATCCCGCGAACGAATACCGCGTCGGGGCATTGACGGTGTTATTCATGTGTGTGGTGGCCATGCTGGCGCTGCAAGTGCTCTCCGCCGGATCCGAACTCGCCCCCATCGAGACCGGGCAAGTGTGCTTCGCGGTCGCAGCCTCGTTCTATCTCGCCTCTTTGGTCGCCTACCAAGTCACCGGCGCCCAGTCGCAGGTGTGGGCCTATCTCGCCGTCGGGCTGGTGGCCGTCGCCGGCTACGCCTGGACGGCCCTCAACCCCACGCCGGAGTTTCCAGGCCGGGTGATCGCGCATTATGCGCACTTCTCGCCGACGGTGTTCGGCCGAGCCTTGCCCATCCAAACGGTCATGGTCGGCACCGCCGCCGCCGTCTTCGGGAACTGGCACCAGCGCCAACTCACGCGCTTCGCGGTCATCGAAGACGCCAAGGCATGAACAACCCGGTCGGCGCCGCTAACCCTTCAAGTTGACCCACACGGTCTTCACTTCGCTGTACGCATTGATGGCGTCTTTACCGAGTTCCCGCCCGTGTCCGGAATACTTATACCCGCCGAACGGCGCGGCCGCGTCGAAGGTGTTGTAGCAATTGATCCACACCGTGCCCGCCCGCACGGTATTGGCGATTCTGTGGGCTTTGCTGATATCGCGCGTCCACACGGCAGCAGCAAGACCGAAGATTGTATCATTGGCGATGGCGCCGGCGTCGGCAACATCCTTAAACGGCACGACCACCACCACCGGCCCGAAGATTTCCTCACGGGCGATCTGCATATCATTATTCACGCCTGTGAAGATCGTCGGTTTGACGAAGAAGCCCTTGTCGCCGAAGCGCTCACCGCCGGTGATGCAAGTGGCTTCCTTCTTGCCGATGTCGATGTACTTCATGATTTTGTCGAATTGCTCGCGGCTGACCTGGGCGCCCTGCTCGGTCTTCGGATCAAAGGGGTCGCCCAGCCGTCGCTTCTCGGCGGCCTGCTTGAATTTCTCGACAAACTCATCGTGTACGCTCTGCTCGACCAGCAGCCGGCTGCCCGCACAGCACACTTCACCCTGGTTGAAGAAGCTGCCGGCTATGGCGCCCTGTACCGCACGGTCGATGTCCGCGTCGGCAAACACGATGTTCGGGCTCTTGCCCCCCAACTCGAAAGTGGTGCGCTTCAGCGTCGGCGCGGCATTGGCCATGATGAGCTGGGCAGTCTTGTACTCGCCCGTGAAGGCAATCTTCTCGACCCCGGGGTGCTTCACGAGGGCGTCGCCGGCCGTCTCGCCGAAGCCGTTGACGATGTTGATCACGCCCGGCGGGAAACCGGCCTCCATGGCCAGCTCGCCCATCCGCAGCACGCTCAACGGCGTTTGTTCGGCCGGCTTCATAATGATGGTGTTGCCCATGGCCAGCGCAGGCGCCCATTTCCAAGCCGCCATCAGCATGGGGAAGTTCCAGGGGATGATCTGGCCGCACACGCCGATGGGCTCCCGCAGCGTATAGCAGAACATTGAGCCGGGCTTACCCTCGACGGGAATGACATCGCCCTGCACCTTATCCGCCAGACCCGCGAAATAGCGCAGGCATTGCACGACGAGCGGCAGGTCGGCGTGGGTCGTCTCGCTGATCGGCTTGCCGTTGTCGAGTGTTTCCAGTGCGGCCAGTTCCTGGGCATTCTGTTCGACAAGGTCCGCCAGCTTGAAAAGCAGTTGGCCTCTCTTGCGCGGGCTGATCTTGGTGCGCCAAGGCCCCTCGTCGAAGGCTCGCTTCGCGGCCTGCACGGCCAGATCGATGTCAGCCGCGTCGCCCTCGGCGACCTGCGCGATCACATCGCCCGTGGCGGGATTGATGTTGTCAAATGTTTTGCCGGACTGGCTATCAACCCATTCGCCGTTGATGAGCAGTTTTGTCTGGGTTACCTTGACGGGAGCCTCTGGGGCGGTCGTTACCATGATTCACCTCATCGCATTAAACAAAAACCAAGGAGACGCAAGCTTTTAGCCTGCGCGAATCGACGCACTGTGAAACATCATCACCATTCACAGAATCGCGCAGGCTAAAAGCCTGCGGTTCCTTGACAAATCTTGATATTTCGCCATTGCCCGATCGCTGCAAACCAGCCTAACCATTTACAGGGCCAAGTCAAGCACGGCAGGTTGTGGCCTCGCGGAACGAGCGCTACAATCTCATGCCATGAAGCTCATGCGAGAAATCCGGTTCAGTGCCCTGCCGCCATCCGCCGGCGTCACAAACTCCTGGGCCGGCTGGCCCAGCGCAACCTCGATCGCGCCTTTCCTTACGCTGCAAGTGCTCCTACGCGGTATCGCTGACCCGCGCACCGGCTACCTGTGCAACGTACAGGCCATCGACCACACCGTGCGCGAATGCGTCGTGCCGCTTGTGGCGGAGTCGCTACAGACAAAGAGGGTTCCGCCGACCGGCGAAACACTGGTTGAAGTATGTTGGAACGCTCTGCGGAACGATGTGCCGCCGGGAACGGAGCTTGAAGAACTGAGATTGGCGCCCACGCCACACTTGATTTTCAGTAAGCATTCGGGAGCACAGAATATGGTATCCATCACCGAGTCTTTCGAGTTCGCGGCGTCACACCGCTTGTATTGCCCGTCGATGTCGGAGGAAGAAAACCGCGCACTGTTCGGAAAATGCGCGAATCCCAATGGCCATGGGCACAACTACGTCGTCGAAGTGACCGTGCGCGGCACGCCGGATCCGACCACCGGGAGGATCGTCGATATTCAAGAAATGGAATCAATCGTCAAAGAGCGGGTCGTGGACCGCTTCGATCACAAGCACTTGAACCTGGACTGCCCCGAATTCGCGGACCTCAATCCCTCGGTGGAGAACATCACGATGGTCATCTGGAAATTGTTGGACGGACAACTTGAACCGGCCCGCCTCTCCAAAATCCGCGTCTGGGAAACGCCGAAAACCTACGCAGAAATTGCGAATGAAGAATGAAAAACACAGAGGCATTTCCTCATTCTTGAATTTCAAATTCTGAATTCCTCATTTTCCCAGCGTTGCGAGGACTTCGTCGAGCACTTTCAGGCCCACGTCGATTTGTGTTTCATTGATGCACAGAGGTGGCGTGATGCGGATGGCCGTCTCGCCACAGGGCAGCAGGAGCAGGCCGCGATTGAACGCTTCCTGAATGATGCGGTCGCGCAGGTCCGGGTTGTTTTGTTCCCCGTTCTTGCCTCGAACGATATCAAACCCGATCATCAGTCCGCGGCCACGGACGCGGGCCATGCAGCGATGCCGCTCCGTCATTTTGCGCAACCCAGCCTGCACAATCTCGCCCATTTTCGCGGCGTTCTCCATGTAGCCGCCTTCGACTAGTCCAATGGTCGCCAGCGCCGCCGCACAGCAAACCGGGTTGCCGCCGAAGGTGCTGCCCTGTGCGCCGGGCGGCCAATTCATGACCGAGTCTTTGGTGATCAGCGCCCCCAGCGGCATCCCGCTGGCCAAGCCCTTGGCGGAGCAAATAATGTCCGGGATCACATCATCATGCTGACACGCCCACCATTTTCCAGTGCGGCCAATGCCGCTCTGAATTTCGTCGGCGACCATTAAAATGCCGTGCTTGTCGCAGAGCTGCCGCAGCGCCGGAAGAAAATCTTTCGGCGGGATGTTGTAGCCGCCTTCGCCCTGAATCGGCTCGACAAAAATCGCCGCCACTTCTTCCGAAGGAAAGTGTCTCGTAAAGAGGTTGCCGGTGATGTCATCGAGTGTGCCGTACTTGGCATGCGAAACCATTGGAATCAAAGGCCCGAAGCCGAGCTTTTGCTTGAACTTCGATGCAGTCAAGGCAAGCGCACCCATCGTCCGGCCATGAAACGCACCGTGAAACGCGATGATCCGCTTGCGGCCGGTCCTGTGGCGGGCCAGCTTGATGGCCGCCTCGATCACCTCCGTACCGCTGTTCGTGAAATATACTCTGGTCTTGTCTTGTCCGGCCCAGGGCGCAATCGCGCCGAGCTTTTC
>JACZTW010000009.1 GCA_022573485.1 Planctomycetota bacterium | reverse complement strand
TCCCTCCCGGACCCTCGCCACAGCCCGACGCCTCCGGCGTTCCAATTCCTCTACGCTTCCATGCGGTCTCATACAACGAGAAATCGGTCACAAGCCGTCAACTTCTTTAACTATACCGGTATCAATAATCGGCGAGATTGGCCTCATATTCACCATCGCTTGCTTGAGCGTCAAGGATCAGACGCGACACGTGGCACCGCTTGTTGTGTGGAAAGTGGCTTGTGTACCGCTGCTCTTCGTTTTCATGTTTGCAACATTCTTCGCGACCGCAGGGCTCATGTTGCGCAACAGTATAGAGACCGCTCAGCTCGCGACCGCCTTCGCCGATGTGCCCTGCGCTGCTGCTGATTGGGATGTTTCACGGATCAATTCCATGAGAAGGTGCTGCTTCGTGAGGTGACTTGGCGGGCTGATTTCCAACGGTTCCTGACCTATACTGAGAACGAGGTGCGTGATGGTTTTGAAATGGACTGTAACGGCGGTGTTGGTTGTGGGTGCGGCTGAAGCGGGTGCCGGGGGGCAGGGCATCAGCTTGCGGCCGGAGTTTGTGGTCGGGCAAGTGACCGAGTATCTCAGCCGTGGGACGATTACGCATCAGGCGTCGACGGAGGACATGCCGCCGTCGGAGCCGGTGCGGATCACGACCGAATCGGGCATGCAAGTTAAAGTGGCGCGGCTTCGGCCGGAAGGCGGGGCGGAAATCGAGTGGACGTTGAGATATGTCGTCATCAAGACGACCGAGGCTGTGCCGGGCATCCCCATGAAGCTGGACTACGATTCGCGGGAGCCGGGCTCGGAGCAGTCGCCGCTGGCGCCGATGTTCGCCGAACTGGTCGGCCGGCCGATTACCATCGAGGTTGATGCTTCGGGTCGAGTACTGGGCTCTCGCAACATGCCGGTCGGCGGTCCGCAGGGTGTATTGGGTGACTTGCTCGGCGGCTTCTTTTCGCCGGAGATGTTTGAGCAACTGCCGCTGTTCATCACCGCCGGCGCACCGTCGCCCGCAAAGAAGAACTCGAAATGGAATCGCGCGTTGCGAATCCCATTGCCGCTCGGCGCCGGCTCGATCGATTTCAACACCATACACAAACTCAGCAAGATCAATCGGCGTGAGAGCACAGCACTGATCGCGATTGAAGGCGATATCGCCAAGGGCGCAGCCGGCGGTTCGACTGCTCAGCCGGCGCCGGATCGGACGATGGTGATCCATGACGGGCGGTTCACAGGTTCCGCCGAGTGGGATACCGCGCTCGGGCAATTGAAGTCTGCGGAGTCCCGCATGAGCCTGAATCTCACGCTCGATACCCTCCTCGGTCGCATGAATGTGCAGCAGGAAATGATCTCATCCGTCGAACGCACGAAGACCTCTCGGCCCGATCAAACGAAAACGCCCAAGAACGATTCTTCAGAGGCCCGACCGTAAGGGAGGGAGCGAGGTGCCCGAATTGCGGATTGCGGACTTGGGATTGCGGATTTGAGATTTGAGATTTGGGATTTGAGATTTTGGAATCGTGAGACTCACTCGGCGAGTGCTTCGCGCAGCACGCGGCCGGTGGATTTGGTTGGCTTGGGGATGCCGAGCAAGCGCGCCATCGTGGGGGCAATGTCAGTTGGGGCGGCGGGGGTGTCGTGCTTGCCGGGTTTGATGCCCTGGCCGAAGAGCAGCAGCGGGACGTGGGTGTTGTATGCGTGGGCGCTGCCGTGCCCGGCGGCGTGGCCGCCGGCGTACCAGTTTTCGGCGACGTGGACATACACATCGCCTGAGCGACCCGCGAAGTAGCAATTCTTGACACGGATACGCAACTTGTTGGCGGGCGAAGTAACGAAATCATCGCGCCGGATGTCGTCGGCGACGAAGAATGCATCGTAACCTGCCTGGTCCTTCGCCAACTTCTTTAGAATCGTCCGAAGTTTGTCGGCTGAGAGGTTTTTGTTCTTCAACATTGCGTGGTCGAGGTACACCCACGGCATGGCGATCCCGGCGACATAGCTGGCGCCGCCGGCTGGAGCGCCCACTGCGGCCACCAGTGCATCGTTGATCGCGCCGGCCACCATCGTTGTGTTGAGCCTGCCGCCGCCCAGTTTCTTTTCTTCGGCATACTCCGGCACCATGCCGGCGCCGTGGTCGCCGGTGAGCGCAATCACGCAGTTGTCCAAGCCGACGCGCTCGTCGAGGTACTTGAAAAACCTCGCTAACTGTTGATCGGTGCGCAGCGTGACATCCATGACTTCGTGGCTCAGCGGCCCGTAGGCGTGGCCTACGAGGTCGTTGCTGGACAGTGAGACGAGCAGCAGATCAGTCACGCCGCGCCGGCCAAGCTCCATGGCTTCGATGCCGCGGCGCGTGAAATCCAGCAGCACCTCGTTGCCGAACGGCGAAGCGTACAGGGCGCGATAGTATGCAGTGTCGGGCTTCTGTGCGCTCGACTTGCCGAAGGTGTGCGGGAAGTCGTTTGATTCAGTGTAGTAGTGACCCCATTCGTAAGAATAGTCATCGCGCCGGCAGCGGCGGTCGTATTCGGCGGAATCGGCGAGGCGGATCCAGCGCTGCCCGAAGAAGCGGTCTACGGCGCGCTGCTCGTTGAAGGACTGCGCCCAGCCGGGCAGTTTCTTGGCGAAGAATTCACTCGAGACGAACAAGCCCGTGCCCCGATGCCACCAAAACACGCCGTCGGCGGATTTGCCCGCGGCGAGATTGGCGGCTGTGTCTTTGAGTGAGCAGGACAACACGCGCGACTTCGGGCTCGCTGCTTTGAGTCGGTCGGCCAGTGTGTCGGCCAACAGGCGATGCGGCGAAGCCCCGGCATACGACACGCCCGCCGGCAAGCCGACGATTTTGGAATTGCGGTCGCCGACGCAGAGAGCGGCTTTCAGCTTGCCATCGACTCGTTCATACCAATCATTGCCGACAATGCCGTGTACGGCTGGGTTGGCGCCGGTGGCGATTGAGGCGTGGCCCGGGCCGGTCTTTGTGACGCCGTTTTCGAAGTGGCAATTGGTGAACCAGGCGCCGCGTTCGGTGAACAGCCGAAAACCACCGTCGCCGAACAAGTCGCCGAAGCGCGTCAGATAGTCGCCGCGAAGCTGGTCAATAACGATCAAGACAGCCAGCTTACCTTTCGGTGGCGGCGGATCTGCGCCAATACCATAAGCCTGTGCCGTCAGGGGCGTGGGCTTTACGGTCAAACCGGCGACCGAAAAGAGCATGATCGCCGCGACAATTACAACTCGGCGCTTCATTCTCACGCGTCGAGTACCTTCTGTGCGAGTTCACACAATTCTTTGACGTGGCTGACGCTGGAATCGAACAGCGCGCGTTCGGCTTTGTCGAATTCGACCTCGATGATCTTCTCGACACCGCCGGTGCCGAGCACGCAGGGCACGCCGACAAAATAACCGCCCACGCCGTACTCGGAATCGCAAAATGCCGCACACGGCAGGATGCGCTTCTTATCGCGCACGATGGCTTCGACCATTTGGATTGTGCCTGCTGCGGGTGCATAGTAGGCGCTGGTGCCCATGAGCTTGACAATCTCGCCGCCGCCCATCTTGGCGCGCTCGATGATCTCGGTGAGCCGTCGCTCGTTGATCAATTGCGTGACCGGGATGCCCGCCACCGACGTATAGCGCGGCAGCGGCACCATATCATCGCCGTGGCCGCCCATGAGCAGGGCGTCGATGTCCTCGACGCTGACGCCGAGTTCCATGCCGATGAAGGTGCGGTAGCGGGCGATGTCCAGACAACCGGCTTGGCCGACAACGCGATGGGGCGGGAAGTCGGATGTTTTCCAGGCGGTATAGACCATGGCATCGAGCGGGTTCGACACGACGATCAATATACAGTTCGGCGAATGCTTGGCGATCTGAGCAGTGACGCTCTTGACGATCTTGACGTTGGTGTCGATCAAATCGTCGCGACTCATGCCCGGTTTTCGCGGCAGGCCGGCGGTGATGACCACCACGTCGCTGTCGGCGGTTTCCGCATAGTCGCTGGTGCCGGTGATCTTGGCGTCAAAGCGCTCGACCGGGCCGCACTGCGCCAGATCGAGAGCCTTGCCTTTGGTGTAGTCCTCTTTGTCGGGAATATCGACCAATACAATGTCGCCGAGTTCCTTGGCCACCGCCCAATGGGCGCAAGTGGCGCCGACGTTGCCCGCTCCGACAATTGTGATCTTCGCACGTTTCATGACGATTCTCCGTTAATTCTCCAGGCAGCAAAGGTGTGCAGACTTAAATCACCCGCACTATACCGCGCGGAGTTGCGGTTGGCCAGACATGGGGACGTGCCACCGGGAGCGGCCTGCGATATCCAGATTGACTAGAGGAGTGCGACAAAACCGAGTGGCGCGGCGAGTGCCGCGCCGGCGCCGTAGAGCAAGCGGGACAGGCCTACGCCGCGGATTTCGCCCCAGGATATTCTCCGGTGTCGATTCCCGGTCCGCAGCAGTCTGATCCAACACGAGCCGTACAGGCAGAGCAAGAGCAAGTAGAAGAACGCGAGCAAGGGAGCAAACACGAGCCATGCCGGCGAATTCGAGCTCAACGCCAGTACGACAAAGGGAACCGCAAGGAAGTCAAAGAACACGGAGCCGAGCAGCGCGAACAGTGCATCGTCCTGGATCAGCCGCAATTTCTGCCGAACGACATCCACATACTGCGACTCGCGGCGATACGGTTGGCCGCAGTCCGGGCAGGGGCCCTGCGGCGCGGAGCCGCGCAGATCATAGCCGCACCGGAAGCACGGCAGCATGCCCGTCGGCAACCACTTCGACGCACTCAGGGCTTGATCTGCGGCTTGGCTGGGTTGTTCTGCCATGCGATGGCTCCATCGACGATGGTCGTGTACACGGTCACGTCCGCAATGCGTGCCGCCGGGATGCTCAGCACGTCTTCATTGAGGATCACGATATCGGCGAGATAGCCCGGCTTGATCATGCCGAGCCGATCCTCCATGAAACAAGCATAGGCGGCGCTCGTGGTATAACATCTTAGCGCCTGCTCGACGGTGATATTCTGCTCGGGCACGAAGATTTTGCCGTCGAGCGTCTTGCCCGTGACGGCAGCGTGAATGCCGAGGAACGGATTATTACTCACCACCGGCCAATCACTGCCGAAGCAGACCACCGCGCCGCTGTCGATCAAGCTCTTGAACGCGTAAGAAGTCTTGCAGCGCTCGTAGCCGATCCGCTTTTCGGCATACCGGCCGTCGTCAGCCTTGTGGTACGGCTGCATGGATGCAATCACACCAAGTCGGCCGAAGCGCGGGAGGTCCGCCGCAAGCAAGTGCTGGGCGTGCTCGATCCGAGGGCGTGCTTTGGGGAACTCCGCGACTACGGTTTCGTAGGCGTTCAGCAACAAGTGATTGCCTTCGTCGCCGATTGCGTGAACAGCCGATTGCAGACTGCTGCGGGCCGCTCGACGAAATTGGCTGAGCATGTCATCGGGCGCTTTGCGCGTCGCGAATCCGACCAGCAGACCGCGAACGTCTTTCTCGTACGCCGGATTATCCAGAAACGGTCGGCGCATGTACGCGGTGCGCGAACCGAGCGATCCGTCCATGTAACCCTTGAAACCCGCCGGGCGAACCCAGTCCGCCAGCGACGACTTGCCGTCTTGAGGGAGTTCGAAACACGCGTTGGATGACCATTTGCTCGTTTGGCAGAAGCTGTAGATCCGGAGCTGCTCTTTGACGGGCGCCAGCGTCGGCAGGGTGCGTGCGGCAATGAAGACCTCGCCATCGCCCGGACTGGACATGTCATGAATCATGGTCACGCCATGGCGATTGAAGAGGGCTTTGGCGTCTTGCAGCGCTGTGAGCTTCTGCATGTTCGACGGTTCGGGAATGAGTCGCCCGACGAGACCGCTGGCGGCGTCCTTGAGGATTCCGGTGGGTTCGCCGGTCTTGGGATCGCGGACGATCACGCCGCCGGCCGGATCGGGCGTGTCTTTGGTGATGCCTGCCATGGCCAGCGCCTTCGAGTTGGCCAGCGCTTGATGCCCGTCCATGCGCGTGAGCAGCGCGGGTCGCTCGCCGGTCGCGGCGTCAATCCATTTCTTCGTCGGTTGTACCGCAATCGGCCAGCTTTCCGCCGACCATCCCCGACCCACAACCCACTCGTCAGGTTTTCGTTCGGCAGCGTATTCCTTCACACGGCGAATGAAGTCCTCTTTGCTGCCGGCATCCCGCAATTGCAGCTTCTTAAGCGCGAGCCCGCCGCTGATGATGTGCGTGTGGCAATCGACAAGGCCGGGAATCACGCGCCGGCCGCCGGCGTCGATGATCGTAGCGCTGCCTTTGGGAACCTTGTCAAGCAGCGTATCGTCGCCGACCTGCACGATTCTCTCGCCGCTTATCAGGATGGTTCGTGCTTGCGGCTGATCGGGGTTGCCCGTCCAGACACGGGCGTTGGTGATGGCCATGCTGATCGGCGGATCGGCGAGGCTCGTGCTGACGGCAGCACTGAGGCAGAAACACAACACGGCGACGATCAATGCGGCGGGTTTCATGAGTGTCCTCCTGTTCGGACACTATGCTACCATCCGGGCAGGGGTCGTCACAACTGATCCATGATTGATGTGTTGAAGGCGGCACGATGGGCGGCACGCGCGATGGAACGTGCGGCTGGCACAGCCGTGGCACATATGCCGCTGGATGTTCTTGAGCCGGGCCCTTCAGGGTCCGGACCGTCCGCAGCCTGAAGGCTGCGGCTCAGGATGCGAAGCGTGGCGCGCAAGAAAAGAGATCCGCACCGCGATGTAACGCCGCGATGCGGACCCTTCCCCCTCCGGGGGTTTCGCGTTTGGGCTGAGACGGCCCAGGCACGATTCTCCCTCCCCCTTTGTATTGCAAACGGTCGGCTTATTCGTGCGCCGCACGGATTCTCAATCCACAAACTCGCGATCCCTGCCCGTACCGTGCTGGCCCTCGACAAACTGTTCGCTACTCGTTACTGGCTACCGGCTGCCGACTACTGGCTACTGGCTACTGACTACTGACTACTGACTACTTTGGCGTGGCCGAAGGCCGCGCCAAAAAGCTCAACCCGTCGTGTCGATTTTGGGTACTTGTGACGATGGATTCTGTGCCGCAGCGTCGGTGGCAGCGCTGGGATCAGCCGCCACGGCGGGCAATTCGGTGTTGTATGCGGCGTTGACCTCTTGCGGTCCGGCGAATGATTGTGTCGAAGTTGTCGCCTGGCTGGTGCTCGAGAAGAAGAACGAAGACTGCTTGTTCTGCGAGGCCATCAAGAGCCCCGCCGCCAGGCCCAGCAGCAACTGATTCGAGGAGTCGTCCTTTTCTTCAGAATTATCGAGCAGCATGCTCAGAATCCACAATGCCAGCGCGACATTGCCGGACGATCGCGACTCGCCGCCGAACATGATCGAATTGCCGGCTGATGCCGACGTGGTCGATGAGGTTTGCTGCGTGCCCGACGCTTGCTGTGCGCCCGATGCCTTGTCGGTCTGCTGCGCAGCGCCGGCGCCCACCTTCGGCTGCGCCGGCGGCAGCGGATTGGTCTTGGGCAGATTGGACCCCGCGCCTTGAATGCCTTCAATCGCCATGCTTCCTTCTCCTCAGTGCCGTTTGCGCTTCCGCGCCAGTCGGGCGCGGAAAGCGTTGTGCGGGACAGTCCTGCACACCGGCAGCCGCAGGTACGCTTCAGGAAGAATGCAGTCATAAGTACTGTTCTGGATAGTACTTGCGCGCCACTAACGCGGTTGTAGGGGTTGTGTCAGTGGTGGGACGAAGTCGAGTTGGGCGTACGCCGTCCGGTAATCGAGCTTGCAGACAGTCGTCGTGCAGGAGCGTGTTGCCTGGCAGCAACACGCTCCGCCACTCGGGTGGCGATTTCGCACCACTCGTTGCGGCAGCGAAAATTCGCCACCACGCGTCCGCAAGACAGCATCACGCACACCTGCACGAAAGCCATGCGGCAGTCCAAACCAACAAAAACCGGTAAGCTGGCCCGAATCCGCCGCGGTGGATTCGGGCTAAGCACGTACGGCTGAGGGTTCTCCTCGGCGCGCTGATTTCGAGCGTGTTGACAAACGTTTGCGCAGGACGGCCAGCAGTGTTTTCGGTTCGAAATAGCTTTCCGGAACGCGCCAGTGGAGCGTTCGCGCATCGGGGATGCGCACCGTGCCGGGCAAGCCGTCCTGCGGTCGAAAAGCGGCTTTGGCTTTTGAGAGATCATCAACCTCGAACACCACGTCCGGCTTGCGGGCGATGATCGAGCGGATCGTCAGCGGCTGGGCCAGAATGCGCAGTTCCGAGAGGTCGATCAGAACCTGGACTTGCGCCGGGTAAGGGCCGAACGCGTCGCGCAGGTCGGATTCGAGCTGGCGGCACTCTTCCAGCGTCGTACAGGACGCCAACCGCCGATAAATCTCCATGCGGGCATTGTCGGCGCGGATGTAGTTCTTCGGCACGTAGGCCACCGTGTCCAGTTCCAAGTGGACCGGCTTGATCGTGCGGTCGCGCTCGCCCTTCATTCGCCGAACGGTCGAGTCCAGCAGTTTACAGTACATTTCGTAGCCCACCGCGGCGATGTGGCCGCTCTGTTCTGAGCCGAGGATGTTGCCGGCGCCGCGAATCTCCAGATCGCGCATGGCGATCTTGAAACCGGCGCCCAGCTCGCTGTATTCCTCGATGGCGGCCAACCGTTTGGCGGCCACCGCGGAAACGGTTCGGGCGCGCGGCATCAGCAGGTAACAATACGCCCGGTGTCGATAGCGCCCCACCCGGCCGCGAAGCTGGTGCAAGTCGGCCAGCCCAAAGCGATCCGCCTGATCAATGAAGATGGTATTGGCCGACGGAATGTCGATGCCGCTCTCGATAATCGTCGTGCAGACCAAAACGTCCACCTCGTGACGAATGAAACGCATCATCACATCCTCAAGCTCTTCCGACTTCATTTGCCCGTGGCCGACAAGGATTCGCGCTTCGGGCACGATCTGCTTAATTTCCGCTGCGACGGACTCGATGTCGTACACCAGGTTGTGAACGAAGAAGACCTGGCCGTCGCGGTTCATTTCACGGATGATTCCCGATCGAATGAGTTCCGGATCATAATGGCGAACCTGCGTCACGATGCTCCGCCGATCCACAGGCGGCGTGGCCAGGGCGCTGATATCGCGAATGCCCAGCATCGACATGTGCAGCGTTCGCGGAATCGGCGTGGCGGTCAGGGTCAGGACGTCAACCGACTCGCGCATCCGCTTCAGCCGCTCCTTGTGCTCCACGCCGAAGCGCTGCTCTTCATCGACGATCAGCAAGCCCAGGTCTGCAAATCCGATATCCTTGCTCAACAACCGGTGCGTGCCGATGAGGATGTCGATCTGGCCTTTCTTGGCGGCCTGCACGACTTGCTTTTGCTCCTTGGGCGAGCGAAACCGGGAAAGCCGATCGATAAAGAACGGATAGTCCGCCAGCCGTTCCCGAAAGGTCTGGTAGTGTTGCTCCGCCAGGACCGTCGTGGGCACCAAGACCGCGACTTGCTTGCCGAATTCGACGACTTTGAACGCGGCCCGCATGGCCAACTCCGTTTTGCCGTAGCCGACGTCGCCGCAAATCAGGCGGTCCATCGGCCGCGCACGAGACAGGTCGGCCTTGATTTCGTCCGCGACCTTCAATTGGTCCTCGGTTTCGCTGTAAATGAAAGACTCCTCGAACTCGCGTTGCCAGGCTGTGTCGGCGGGATAGGCTACGCCGGGCAGCGATTCGCGCAGGGCCTGCGTTTTCAGCAAAGCGCCGGCCATGTCTTCAACCGCCTGCTCGACGCGCTCTTTGGTGCGGCGCCAGCGCGTGCCGCCCAGCTTGCTCAGAGTCGGTTTCAGCCCACCCGAACCAATATACTTTTGCACCAAGTCGATCTGGCTGACGGGCACATGAACGATTGCGCCGCCCGAGAATTCGAGCGTTAGAAACTCCTCGTACTTCCCGGAGTCGCCTTTGCGAATCGGGGCCATGCCCTTGAACACTGCGATGCCGTGAGCCGCATGAACCACGCAGTCGCCCACTTTAACGTCCAGCCAGGTCTCCAGCGGCCGGGAAGCGTAGGCCTTGCGGATCTTGCGGTGCTGGCGATAGCGGTGGAACAACTCGTGATGCCCGACGAAGACGCGCCCCGCCGAGGCCCACTCGAACCCAGTGTGCAGGAACCCTCGCGACAAGCTGATCGATTCTGGAAACTCGTGCCCGCTGTCGGCGATGACTTCCCGGAAGCGATGCTCTTCCGCTTCGTTTTCGCAAAAGACCGTAATGGACTTCTCGCCGGCCAACTCCAGCAATTCAGCGACCGCCGTGGCCGGTTGAACCTCGAAGCGCTGCAAGCTACGCGCCTCGAAGCGGAACCCGTCACCCGCCCCGACCGCCATGCCGCCGAGACGTGCGCCGTAGACCTGCGTTCGAAAGTCACCGAGCTTGAACACGTTCTGTACCGGGAACATGCCGCGCGGATTGTTCAGCCGCTCCCAAAACGTCTGGCCAAGCTCCTGAATCTCAGCCGGCTCGTGCCACCACACAATCGCATCGTCGGGCAGATAGGTCAGAAAATTCGTGATCTCGGCCGCCGGCAGTTTCTGATGATCGATCATGCCGGAAATCCGCACCGACTCCAGCGACAACTGCGAACGCTGACTCGAGAGATCGAACAGCCGGATGGACTCCACAGTATCGCCGAAGAAATCGATCCGCAGGGGTTGATCGTAATCGTGGGCGAAGATATCCACGATGCCGCCGCGGACGGCACAATCGCCCGGCTCTTCAACCCACTCCAGACGCGAAAAACCCTGCTCCACCAGCCAAGCAAGCAGCTCCTCCATCGAATGCTCCGCGCCGGCCCGAAGGCTGCGCGATTTCGCTGCCAAGACGTCAGGCTTGGGCACCGCCTGCATCAAGGCCTGGATCGGCGCGATGATGGTGAGGTCCGGCCGGACGCCCGCACTGAGTAAGTTGCACATCCGCAGCCGTTCGCCGGTGATTTCACCGCTGGCGGACCCTTCGCCGGGCAGCGTCTCGAAGGCTGGAAAAATCTCCACCGCGGCGCCCACGATCTCCATGTCGTCGCGGGCTTCATCCGCCTGCTCCAAATGGGCGGTGACAAACAAGTGTGGGCGATTGAGCTGTTTGGCCAGCAGCGCGGGGACGATCGGCGCAGACGATCCCCACAGTCCCTCAGCCGCACAGACCCCCCCGCTCTCGCGCAGCCGAGAAACCAACTCTTGAAAGACTTGATCTCCGGTGACGGTACGAATCACCATTTCACGACATGTATGATAATGAACTCAAGGTGACTTGGAAAGACGCGATGTGCCCCGCCTTTGGCTTGCCGTTGCAGCCTTCCCGAAGCAGATTGGGCTCACGAGTTCCTGCGTACGTATTGTTCAGAGCCACTCAGGCGCGTTTCCCGATCATGACCAGAGACAGGCCGATTGGCGGCCGGGCGATTTTGTCCATCGTTCCGAGCAAGGGCACACCACGGTCGGCCAGGGCGGCAGATCGGTCCGAGATGCGATCACGACGGAGTAGGCGGCCCATCCACCACCACGCCAACAGACCCGGAAGATTCAAATAGAAATGACGCGTGACCTGCAAGCCGGCCTGCTCAAAGGCGTCAGCCAATACGCGGCGGCTGTAGCGCCGCAGGCGACCCTGAGAGCGATCCAGACGCCCGAACAACGCCGGAGCCGCCGAAGCCACCACGATCAAATGGCCCGCATCAGCCAGCAACTCACCCATGATCTCGAGGGCTGTGATGTCATAGCGAATGTGCTCCAGCAGGTTGACGGCCAGCACGGAGTTGTAGGCGCCCGCCGGCACTTCGTCGTTCGGGCAATCGTCCAGCTTGCAGCACACGTGGCTGATGTTGATTTGATAGGCCAGGCGCTGCACAGCCGAAATGTGCAGAGCGCCCTCGGGTTCCACTGCGGTGACATCGGGAAAGCCCGCCAGAAACTGCGTGAAGCGCCCCGCCCCGCTGCCGACTTCACAGATCGAGCCCTTGAGGAACGGGCGAATCTGAGCAAAGACGTAGCGGGCGTACCGCGGCATTGGCTCAGTCAGCAGGGCGGCCCGGCCAGCCATGAGATCGGGCGGACAGCGCGAAAGAGAATCGGATGTGGTCTCAAAACTCGACATGTTTCCCCAGTTCGATCGTAACGGACAATGGGCCTCAGCCGGTTTTCGTCCGGCAGGGGCAGTCACTTATTATAGGCAAGTGAAAAGGCGTCCCGCTCACGCTACGGCGGAAGCGGCACGGTGCTCGATGATTGGAAAACCGGTCAGCCGGCGCTGTTGATGGCATTGAGCCGCTGCTGCATGCGTGATTTTCGTCGGGCGCCCTGGTTCTTGTGCATCACGCCCTTGGCGCAGGTCTGGTCGATTTGCTTGGTCAGTTTCTTGAATTCCGCTTCGGCGGCGGCTGTATCTTTGGCGACAACGGCGTCCGTAAAAAGGCGCGTCTGAGCTTTCAAAAAGCCGGAACGAATCTTGTTAATCGCGCGCCTGGTCGCGTTCTGCCGGATTCTCTTCTTCGAAGATAGCGAGTGTGCCACAGTCAACATTCTCCACAGTATTGAGCGATCATTCTCCGTTTGGAAGTCCGCGCGGGCTGAAGCCCGCGGCTCCTTGGAACTCACGCAAGGAGAACAGCATAGCATCACTCCTCCAGGGCTTCAAGGCGCCCGCGGACGTCTTTGTAGTTATAATCCCACTGAATGACCTGTCCGAAGGCCTTGGCGGCGTCCTCCGGCTTGCCGGCGGCCTCGCAGGCTCGGCCCAGCCAATAATAGAGCGATTTGCCCAGTTCGTCCCCAATCAATTCGTGCTCCTTAATGGCCTGATTCAGGGAGGTGATTGCCTGAGCGTGCAGGCCCTTTTCCAGGAAGCATCGGCCGATCAAGAGCATGCACGCCGTGCGGTTCTTGGGGTCGTTGCGGGCCTCCTGCAGCATGGGAATCGCCTGGTCATAGCTGCGGGCCTGCACCAGCCTTTTGCCCAGCTCGAATTTGACCTTGTTGTCGGTCGGGTACTTGTCCGCACGCTCCTTGAAGACCTTGAGTTCGAATTTCAACAGCTCGATCTTCGCCTGCTGCGCGGCCTGCTTGTCGCCGGCGGCGAGCGCCTTGCGGATCCGGCGGCGGAACAGTTTCGTCCGAATTTCGTCGCTGCGCACCTTGTAGCTGTAGTTGTCCCCGGACGCGAACTCGTCGTCCAACAGTTTGATGGCTTCTTCTTCACGTTGCGGCGTTTCGTCGCGGCACAGCAAATCGACCAAGTGGATCAGCTTGGCGGTCACGGCTGGATTGGCCCGCCAGCCTTCGCGGGCGTCGTTGATCAACTCTTCCAGACGCGCCCCATCCATGACCATGCGTTCGCGGTCGTGAATATCTCTCTGGGCATCGGAGTCCTTGATACTGCCTCGGAAATCCTCGCCGGAGCCGTACTTGCCTTTGATGATGGTCACTTTGGTGGTGAGGTCTTTGAGTTCCACGCGATACGGCGAATTCAGCCCGCCGAGTTGGTTGAGCACTTGAAGCACGGTCAGCCCGCCTTCAAAGAACGCAATGGCGCGCTTCAAGTCGCCGCGCCGTTCGCAGCGGTTGCCGGCATCGTCATAGGATTTGTACAGCAAGACAAACGGATCCTTGGACAGCTTCTTGGCGTTCTTGGCTGCGTCAAAATAGATCGGTGCGATGAACAGCAGCGTCTCTTCGTATCCGCCGCGCGCCGCATTCTTGACGATTCCGCCGATGTACGACATTTGGGTCGGATCGCGCGACCACCTCCATTCGGCATTGAGCAGAGCCTGCAAGGGATCTTTGCCGGTCATGGGGTGCTTCATTTCTTCGATCTTGCTCGGCTTCTTGCCGCCGATCTCGCGGCGGGCGTAGGCAGCACCACGCAGCGGCAGGTGGCCCTCCTCGACGGCTTCGGGCCAGAACTTCAGCCCCGTGAGGAAGCACTCGATGGCGTACTCATAATTGCGGTCTTCGACGAGCTTGTTGGCTTGCTTGAACCACTTGCGCGCCGAGATAATGTCTTTCTCGCTGAAGGTCGGCGGTCCGTCATCCAGCGACGGCGCACCGGCCGCAGCCTCGGTGCCGGTGGGCGGTTTGCCCCCGTCGCCGTCCTTCGCCCCTTTGTCCTTTTTGCGACCACCAAAAAGACCCATACGACCACCGCTCAAACGCCGTATCGAATCAACAAGTCACGATCATATCGGGAATGTCCGCGAGAGGGACTCAACTCGTCAGGATAACCCTGACAAATCATAGCCAAGTCATGTTAGCAGATCGAGTTACAGCGTCAATTTTGCGCAATGGCCGTTGCATGCCGCGTCGATCTGCACGATCATTCCGATAATAATGAATCCCTCGCAAGGTCTTCCCATGGCTGGTGAAAACAATGCAAACCCGGACCCCGCGCCGCTCACCGGCGCCCCGCTGACCGCCGCGCAAGTCACGCCGGCGGACATCAAGTTGAGTCTGACGGCTCAGACGCTGGCCATCGATTGGCAGGACGGGCACCGCAGCGAGTTTGAGCTGGGCCGGCTGCGCCGCGTGTGTCCCTGTGCCACTTGCCGCAAAGAGCGCGACACTCCGCCGACCAGCCTCCGAATTTTGAATCTCCCGGCGGGCGGGGGCAAAATCGAAGTGATCGATGCGGAACTCATGGGTCATTATGCGATCAACCTGAAATGGTCCGATGGCCATAATAGCGGGATTTACGATTACAAATTCCTGCGCGCCCTCGATGCCGAGCCAACGTGACGACGAGTGCGTTTCGGAGAAGAATCGACACGAAGAAAAAGGGCTTTACACCTCGTCGTCCGAGTCGGCTTGGCTTGCGATTTTCTGGCCGCGGATGAACCGCCGGAGACGGCGCAGGCCTTGCCGCAGGAACACGAAGCCCATGTATCCGAGAATGCCCGCAAACAGCAGCCACCACAGATCAAACCGGCGCACCAGGCCGGCGACCAGCCAGAGAGCCAATCCGCCACCGGCCAGCCCGGCCGCAAGATCCATGGCGGGGAACTTGGCGGCATGGGGAACGAAGATACCCTCTGTCTTGATGCCGCGCACGCTGTAGAAACTGTCGCACTCCGGACAGCAACCGACGAACGGCAGCCCTCGCAATTGGTATCCGCATTCGTCGCAGATGGCCGACTTGGTCATCAAGTGCGGACCCTCTTGCTCCTGCAACATATGCTCCAAATGCTCAGGTTCGAGGGCCATACTCACAGTATACCCGCCGCCCCACGTCCGCTGCCAGCACTTGTGCAAAGCCGTGGCCTTCACGCCGCGGCGGGTGACCTACGGACGGGCCGGCCCCTGGATGACCGGCTCGTGAAGAGCCTCAACGGCCGGAAACACGGCATTTCCTCCGAAGGCGCTGCACAACATTCCGCGATCGGCTATAATACAACCGTCATTCATTTTCAACGAAAGGACTGCCAAATGGCCCTGCAAGTGCTGCGTCGAATCTGTGCTGTCGTGCTCGCTTCCCTCATTCTGCCGACCATTACACAGGCCCAGGCTCCGCCGAATCGGACGGATGAAGCGGCGCCGTCGCCCGAGAACCGGCGCGGACGTGACGGCGATCGCCAGCGCTGGCGCGAGCGCAGGGAACGAATGGCCTTCGCCACCCCGGAGGAGCAGCGCGAGATGCGCCTCGACTGGCGGGTCTCCATGTTCACGCGCACATACGAACTGAGCAAAGAACAGCAGCGTGAAGTCCGCGCCGAACTGAAGCGAATGAACGACGAACGCCGTGAATCCCTCGGGCCCGATGCCGAGAAGCTCGATCGCCTGCGGGAGGAAATGCGGGAGTATTGGCGCGAGCGCATGGGCAGCGACGACAACGACGCCCGCCGCGCCCGGCGCGGCATGATGGATGATGAGGAGTTCGCGAAACTCAGGGAGCAAATGCGCTCCCTGCGTGAGCGGACTTCGTTTAATTGGCAGGAAAATAACGAGCGCATCGAAAAGCTGCTCCCAGCCGAGCAAGTTGAGGCGGGCCGCAAGCGTCGCGAAGAAATGATGACCCGCTGGACTGAGCGCCGTGAAAACGGCGAGCGCGGGGGCCGCTGGGGCAACGGCGATTCGCCTGGCGCATGGGGCGAGCGCTGGCGCGACCGAAGACGAGAGCGCCAGGCGCGCATCACGCCGCCCGTGGACTCGTGGGATGAGTTCACCCGGAACTTCATCGAGAAGTACGGCTTCGATTCGGCCCAGAGCAGTACCGCAGGCGCCATTCTAAAGGACGTCAAGGGGCAGGCCACGACCATCCAAAGGAAACAGCAGGACGCCCGCACGAGCCTCGAAACTGTCAAAGACCGGAGCGAAAGAGCACAGCGGGCTGCCGAACTCGACGAACCCATAAGCGCCCTGTTCACCGAACTCAAGACGCGACTCGAAATCCTGGTCACCGAACGCCAGCGCCGCCAGGCCGGCGAAAAGTAGGGCGGGGCTGGAGCCACCCTACATCACCGCCAGCGCTTGGACTGAGCCGTGGCCTTCAGGCCACGGACCGCCGGCGCGGCGACCTATACACGGTCCGGACCCTGAAGGGCCCGGCTCAACATGCAGGTGGGTCTCGACCCACCCTACATTTGCAAATCATGGACAGTGCGTGTCGCGAATCTACTCGATCCGCAGCAGCACCGAATCCGGGTTGTTTGGGTTGATCGGCCCGAAGCGTTCACATAAGTAGGCGGCCAAGGCGCGAAAGTCAGGGCCGTTGCCCGGGTCCGCGTCGCGTAACTCCCGGGCCCGTCTAAAACGCAGAGTGATCAGTTTGGGCGGGTCAGCCTTGAAGGAAGCCAGCACGTCGTCCACCATGTACTGCCCACGCCGGCCAAGTTGGCCGACGTTGATCATACTATGAAACCGCGCGCCGCTGGAACGGCCGGTGGCCCAATAGACGTGTGGCAGGTAGCGCCACAAGAAAATGCTGTCATCTTCTTCGGTGATCGATTTGACAAAGTCCACCATCGTTTCGTCCCCGAACGGATCCGGCTGCTGCAGGCGCATGTACACGGCGCTGTTCAACTGGTAGATTTGGTGTTTCAGGGGCGTAAAGCCCATGTACGCAAACCACCCCACCGCCACATACCGCAGCACGTAGGGCGGCAGCCGCGTGTGGTCGGCCCGCTGGTGGATGAGCAATTCGATCGACATCGTGGCGAGCAACAACAGCGGACTGAGGGCGGGGAGCACGTAGTGGTAGGCCTTGTTCGGACCGGTAAATGCAATGAAGCCGGCGACCAGGAACCACACCGTGAGCAGGATCGGAATTCCCGCGGCGTCCCATGCGCCAGCCTGCTCCCCGTTCGCCGGGTTGCGCCGCAGGCAGCGCGCAAATGCGTATGCCACGGCTGCAAGGGCAAGGATCAGCGGCAGCGCCAGAATCTCGATATGCTCCGACATTCCGAACAGTGTCGGCCTGGGCATGCCACCGTGCTTGGCAGCGCTGAAGCGAAATACGAACAGCACGATCGCATCCCAGGCCCACTTGAGATCGCTCGTGAAGAGCAGCGCCATGATGGCCAGGCCGCACGCGCCAACCCAACCCAGGGCAAGCCATGCCAGCACCCTCAGCCGTTCCCGGCCAATCCTTCGCGCGCGTAGGGCCAGGAACAGTTGATGGACGAGGATCGCCCCGAATGCAGCGACGCCCGTCTGCTTGAACACAAACGACATGCCAGCCATTCCGCCGGCCAGCAGCCAGCAGCGCGCACTCGGCGATCGCAACCCACGCTGATACCAAAACACGGCTGCCAAATCGAACAGGACCACGAACGTTTCCGGCCGATTCGTCCCGCCGCGGTACATTTGGTGGGATAAATATAATGAAGCCAGCACCGTTCCAATGATGGCCGGTGTGCGCCCGTACCAATTCCGCGCGATCAAAAAGAACACGCCGAGCGCGACGGCGGAGGCCGACACGCACAACGCGATGACGCCCCCGTAGCCGCCGATCTGCAATCCCAGGGCGTTGATCCAGAAGATGCCCGGCGGCTTGTTGTCCCACAGTTCCCCATACAACTGCCGGCCTTGCAGCATTTGATCCGCGTAATAGGCGAACAGCCAGCAGTCCGTCTCGTCGGTCCGCAGATGGGCCGCCGTCTGCCCCACGCCGAACAGGATGGCGATCAACACGCCGGCGAGCAGATAGACCGCCCACCGTACGCCGCGCCCGTGAGATGCAAGGGACGGATCGATCGAGTGTGTGGGGCGGATTGCCACCGCTTATCCGCCGCCTCCCTCACGAAGCGTGTGGATCTTCCCAGCCGGAAACGGCCCGAAGGTCTCCTCCTTGCCGCTCGGCCAACGCACCAGCACCGCATCAACCTTGTCCACCTGCCCCAGGCCGCAATGCACGCGCGGGTCGCTGCTCGAGCAATATCCGTAGTGCGGTTGGACCGTACGCCAATGCGAGGTCCCGCCGACGTCGATCCGTACCATCGCGCCCAGCGCATCGCTGCCGTGACGGTTGACAATACGGAACATAATCCACCGGCCTCGATGGCCCACAACGTTGCGCAGAACGTAGGGTGCTGCATCCCTGTTGGCCACCACAATGTCGATGTCGCCGTCGTTCTCGAGATCGCCGAACGCGGCAGCCCGGCTCGTGTGGACCAGTAACTTGGCAGTGCCGCCCTGCGGATTGACTTCCTCGAAGCGCGTCAATGCAACGCCGCGCATGAGCAGGTTCGGCTGGGCATAGGGATCATTCGGATTCAATCGCGGGTAGTGCAGCATGACCCGGCCGTTGGCGACGTATAAATCGCGCAATCCGTCATGATCGAAATCCGCGAAACCCAGGCCGAAACCCGTGTAAACCAAGCTCGATGCCGCCAGGCCCATCGTCGCCGTGGTATCTTCGAACAGACCGCCCGTGTTCAGATAGAACGTGTTGGTCTCATTGCGCAGGTGCGACATGAACAAGTCCAGATCGCCGTCATTCTCGATATCCAAGCCGACCACGCCCATGCCCGCCTCCGGCGAGCCGTGAATGTTCACCGCGCACCCCGACAGCAACGCCTGTTCGCTGAACCGCCCGCCGCCCTGGTTGATCCACAGTTGATTCCGCATGCCGTCGTTGGCGACATACATGTCCATCCGGCCGTCATTGTTGAAATCGCCGCATCCCAAGCCCAGCCCGTTGCCGAAGGCTTTGCCCAAACCGGCTTCAACGCTCACGTCGGTGAATGTCCCGTCGCCGTTGTTGCGATACAGCGTATCCCGCGCGGGGGCGTTGTAGTTGTTCGGGCTGCAATAATCGGGCATGCCCCCGCCGGAGACGCAGTTCAATTCGCGCTCGCGGGACCAGCTAATGTAATTCACGATCATCAAATCGAGATCGTCGTCGCCGTCGTAGTCCACAAAGGCCGCGCTGGTCCCCCAACTCGGATCGCCGACCCCCGCCGAATCGGTCACATTCGTGAATTTCAGCCCGCCGTCGTTGCGATACAGCGCGTTAGCCCCGACGTTGGTGACGTACAGATCGACGTCCCCGTCGTTGTCATAGTCGCCGCACGCACAGCCCATGCCATAGCCCGTGTCGCCCGTGCCGGACGCATCGGTCACGTTCTCAAATGTCCCATCGCCGCGATTGCGATACAGCCGATTCGTCGCTCGTTCGGTCGCGCTGGGGTCCAGCGAATAGCCCTGCGTCAGATACAGGTCGAGAAACCCGTCGCCGTCGAAATCACACAACGCCACGCCGCCCAGGGATATTTCCGGAAACCAGTGGCGCTTGTTGTGGCCCGACTGAAGAACGAAGTCGATTCCTACGTTCACGGCGACTTCCTCGAACCACGGCGCTTGCATTGACGCCAGTTTCGACTTCCGCGGGGCGCCGGATTTCTTTTCGCAGCCGCTCAGGCCAAAGAAAATTGCGACCACAACAGCGACCCCGACGACATTCTGACGAGCACATCCAGCCGATACCCACTCATCGATTTTCGACGAGACTGCGCCAGCGCCACATCTGCTAAACGACGAAGTCACGTCAAGCACTCCCTTCGATGGCTTGCCGGTTAGCAGCCTCGGAGAAGTCCGTCCAGCGCTCCCGCAGAAGGATTCCTTGATACTCGTAGAGATTCCAAATTCAGTGATCCACACATGCACCTCCGAATCTCATTCACCCCTTCGCCCGCGCAGTCCGGCCTGCAATTTCGCGATGTCCGCGTGGTTCGGGTCCAGTTCGTACAGCTCGGCCAGAATCTCTTCGGCCTCTTCCAGATCGCCAAGCTGGATGCAAGCATGGCACAGCCGCACGAGCGCGCCGAAGTTGCTCGGATCGCCATCCACAACGGCTCGGAAATGTTCTTTGGCCTCCGGATACCGCCGAAGTCGCAGGTACAATTGGGCCAACTCCGTATGAATCGACAAGTTTTCGGCGTCAAGCTCGGAGGCCCTTTCAAGCGCTTCGATGCCTTCCTCAGTGCGACCAAGCTGGAGCAGGATATGCCCGCGGGTCAAATGTACCTGGGCCACCTGCGGCGCCAGCGCGACGGCCCGGTCAATCGTGGCCAGGGCTTTCTCCAACTCTTTCGTGCTCATTTGCACCGCCGCCAGGTTGATGTAAGTCTCGAAGCGCGAGTCGTCCTGCCGTAAAGAATCGCGCAGAAGGTTGAGCGCCTCTTGGGTGCGTCCGAGTTGAAGATACATAATGGCGAGGTTATTTGAGACATCGACGTTGCCCGGATGCCACGACAGCGCCTCCTCCAATATCCGGGCGCCCTCGGCGGGCTGACCGGCATCGAGCCAGCCCAGCGCCCGACTAATCTGGTCGGCCAGGACCAGCGCGTGCTGCCGCTGCTCTTGGGACCAGGAATCCGTCAGATACAGTCGTCCGGTACCGACGCTGCCGGAAAGATGCCGCTTGGCTTCTGCGGTGCGGCCCAACTTGAGGTAGGCTGAGCCAAGCAAGTGTCGTGCCCGACGCAGCCGCGGGTTGATTTGCAAAGCTTTCTGCAAGTGCCCGGCCGACGCAGCCAGGTCGCCCTCGCGAAGCCGGACCTCGCCCAAGCCAATGTAGGCTTCGGGCGCGCTCGGGGCCAGCGCGATCACGCGCTCGAACTCCGCCGCCGCGTCTTCCAGTCGGCCTCGAAAGAGAAGCCCGACGCCGTAGCGATGCCGGCCCGGCGCGAAATTCGGAAACTCACGCGCGATCTGACCAAACATCTCGAACGCAGTATCGGCTTCGCCGAGTTCATCCGTCGCGATCGCCTCATGATGCCGCGCCAACGGTTCGTCGGGCCTGAGCAGCACAGCGTTTACGAAACACGCCCGAGCTTCACGCCACACGGAATTGGCGCCATAGACCATCCCCAGAGTAGCCTGGGCGTCAAAATCCCGCGGCGCCGACTGAGCGCGCTGGATATACTTTTTTAAGTACGACGTGATCTGCGGATCGAATGATTCAAGGTCGGTCGGCACGGGCACCTCAATGCCGGTCTGGCCGCGCCGCGTCAGAACCACCACGACGACGGCGCCCAGCACGAGCACGCCGCACACCAGGACCATGCGCCCTCCACGTCCAGCGGAGCGAGCATGTTGTTTGCCCTTACGTTCACGCGAATGCGAATCCCCTGATGGTGGGCGCTGACGGGTCTTTTGCTTTCCTGATGACACGAGCAGCGTTCCTTACCTTTGAGGAATCATAATCCGATCGCGCACCGTACGACCGGCCGGCACCTGCTAAACGGCGAAGCCAACTCGAACAAGCCTCTAAGTGGCTTGCCGATTAGCAGACACTGAGAAGCGTTCATTGTAACCAACCCCGGTTCATCGGCCAAACGGTGAGGCAATGTGACCTTCCAGCGACCGACGCGCGAGATGCATGCGGTTCACGGCCCCACCCAGCGGGTGTTGTAACGCTCAATCCAATCGTCGAGGGCAGGGGGTTGCGGCTGCCGGCCATAGAGCTGGTCGTCCATGCCGTGGAACGGCAGCGGCTCGATGGTGTCGCCGTGCAGCACGTTGTAGTCGCTGTCCTTGTCCCAGCCGTCGGAGATGAGAAAGAAGCTGCGCGTCCAGCCGTCGGGCAGCGGTTCGAGCGCTGCGTCGAACTCGATCGTCGCCGCGTCGCCGCCGTTGAAGATCACGAAGCGATCGTCGATCTCGGTCAAAAGTTCGAGTATGTCGCCGTACCGCGTACACCAGCCCACCGGCGTCGTGTCCCACGGCGGCGTCAGCGAGATATCGGAGGTCACCGGCAGCACCGGCCCGTTTGGATCCGGGCGCGTTTGCCGCGGAAAGCCCCGCCAGTACAACTCCGCCCGCACCGGCGCCAGCGTCACCGTCAGAGCGCGCTTGGCCTCTTCGCGAACGAACAGCGCCGCACGATCCCAATAGATTTCAAACGCCGTAGTCAGGCGCAGGCGCGTCGTGCCTTCGGGCAGCGCCCCGGCGAGGTCCACCACAACCGATTGCGGCGGCTTGCCGCTCGGCGCCCCGACCTTCACATCGACCGCCTGCCAATCACCGTCAACCTCGGCCTCAAGCCTCGGCCAGGGATTCGGCAAGTCCGGGTTCTGACTGGCCGCGATCGCAACACCGGCTTCGCCCCACATCAACCAGCCGTTGAGCACCAGCACCCACGGCCGACTCACGTCCAGCGGGCCGAAGTCGAGCGTATAGCTGTGCTCCTCAGCCAACCCGCGAAGCTGCGGCGGACGCAAAGCCGGAGGTTTCGTGCGTACGCCGTCGAGCGAGTGAAGCTCCGAGGTCCAATCGCAGCCGGTGTTGTCCGTGGCCTGCACCACATCGACACGATCTTTCAGCACCCACAACTCCGACTTGGAGAATGGCGGTGGTTCGAGCTTGTCCGTCTCGTGGACTTCGGTTCCCGGCGGGTGATCGACAACGGCCAGCCGCACGTAGTCCAAATACAGAACCTCACGCAGTTCGTCGGTGATTTGCAGAACGTACCGACCGTCGCGAGGCGGAAACGAGTCTTGATCTCCCAGCCGAATATACTCGTACGTATCGGCGGGCACATAGCGCCCGCGCCGCATCGGCAGGCCCAGCGGCGCGCCGCCCAGAATATCCGTAATGAAGCGGAACTCCTGCCCGTCCCACGCATACAGATACGGACACGAGCCCGTGCTGACCAGCGGCTCCTCGATCTTCAACGTACTTGGCGTTTTGACTCCAATATCATTCTTGACGACGCTGTTCGTCCAGACCGTCCGCACGCTGTCGAGTGTTTCGAGATCGCCGACGCCGATCTCGATCGGCAGCTCGGTCACCGTCCGCGACAACCGAAACCCACCACTGCGAATCTCGATCACCGTCCCGATCCCGCTGCGATTCGATTTCGTTCCCGTCAGTTGCACCTTAAGCTGCCGGTTCGCATTCCCGCCTTCATTGTCGAGCAGTATGAGCCCGCCGCTCATTTCCGCATACAGTAGATCCGAATCTCCATCACCATCGAAGTCGGCCGCGAGTGGCTGGGTCCCCATGACCACCTGCGCCTTTGAAAGACCGCTAGATACCGTCACGTCCTGCCAGCCATTTGCACCGGCATTGCGGAACAATCCCAAGCCGATCCCAATAAAGGGTCTCGTGCGCGGCACCGTGACCACGAGCACATCCAACCAGCCGTCATTGTCATAGTCAACCTGCTTCACTTGCGCCGTTAGGACACCAGTGGGCACAACCCCCTGTCGGCCTCCAGCGCTGAGTAAGACCTCAACACCGCCTTGCCCTCTCACCAACAAGTCACGGCGCAAATCGTTGTCAAAATCCGCAGCAATCAGCACGTGTCCGGCCGGCCACGGAGGATCAGCATCGCGGCGCGAGAAAATGCCCAGCCCGTCATTGTGCAAAAGCCACGACGGGGCATCATGCATCCCAACAACGACATCGGTGGCTTCATCGCCATCGAAGTCCGTTGCTTGAACAGACACGACAATGGCCCAGTCGGGTGAAATGCCGGCCGGCACGGATTGATCCTCAAACGTGCCATTGCCTCTATTTTGCCACAGTCGCAGGCTGCCGGCATCCGTCACCACCAGCAAATCCAGGTCGCTGTCGTGGTCGTAGTCGATCCAGATTGCATCGCGCAGGCCCGCGCCGTCCAGGCCGGCCGAGGTCGTGACATCCGTGAATGTGCGACTCTCCCCCTGCTTCAGCAACATACTCGCTTTGGAACCAAACAGAAAAACATCGGTCAGCTTATCGTTATCGAAATCCGCAACTTTGCCGTTTGAGCACTTGCCACTGGACAGCTTGCCCAACGGTGCGTCGGCCAGTTCAAGCGTGCCGGAACGGTTGTGCATGAGACGCACTTCGCCGGACCCGTTCGTCACCAACACATCTTGGAGGCCATCTGCGTCGATGTCGATGAGCGCGATCGGCAGCACAACCTTGAACTGCTCCGGCAGCGGGACCGGCTTGGCCACAAATCGCACGTCGATCGGCTTTTCGCTCGGTTGATGGACTTCGGCGGGCACTTCGGCGGCGGTGTGCTTGCATTGTTCCAATACTTCAGGCGTCTTCTTGACGTCCGGGAGACTCTTGAAGATGCGCTCGTATTGCCCAAGGTGTTTCTTGGCGGTCTCGCGATCCTTGGCTTTGAGCGCAATCTGCGCAATTTGGTAGTGAGCATTCCAATGATTCGGATTGAGCCCAATCGTGGTGTGGAGTTCGGCCGCATAGCGCTGTGGCTGACCGTCGCGTTTGAATGCGTTGGCCAGTTGGAAACGAACCGTCGCGTCCTTGGGGTCGCGGCGGGCGGTCTCTTCCAGTTGCGCGATGGCCCGCCGCACTTGCCCGAGGCGCAAGTGAGCGATGCCGGCGAGATAGTGTGCCGGCGTCGAATGGCGGTCGATGGCCAGCACCTCTTTCGCTTCAGTCAGCGCCTTTTCATTCAGGCGGGCCTGCAAATACGCTCGGGCCAAGTTCAAACGGCCTGCCGGCTCCACAGGCAGCAGCTTGACTGCCTTGCTGAATGTTTCGATGGCCTTGTCGGCTTCGCGGTTTTCGTAATGCGCTTTGCCGACATTGAGCAGCGACAAGTACTGAGCACCGAGCGATTGAGTTGTCTGAGTTGCCTGAGTCGAGGGAGTCGGCGGTGGTGGTTTCTTTTTGTCTTCCTGTTTCTTGCAACCCGGGAAAACGAGGACCATCGCGCAGGCGGCGGCGACAAGAGGGCGCGCCCACGCGGTGCGCGAACCGTGATCGCGCAGGTCACGCCATCTGCGCTCGCGGGGCACACTCATGGGGATAAGTGAACACTGCCGGAGGGCTGCTAAACGGCAAGCCAAGGGTCAAACCTCCCGACGGGAGTTCGTCGTTTGGTGATCGTCCAAAATCTGCTACGGTCCATTGTCCTGCGGAGGGTTTGTCGCTCCGCACGCGAGGGATCGAACCCCTCACGCGCAGTGAATGTTACCTCTTGCCTCACTAGCGGTCCAGCGGTCCCACGTGACTTTGTCGGTTAGCAGACGCTTGGCAATGAACATTTCGTGCCGCCTTTGAAACGTACCACGACACCCCGACCCCGCGATCGATCGACTGCATCACACATAGGGATACATATTGCACTTGTCCGGATCGCACAGACCAACTTGATTGTAAGCGACGATGGATTCCGCGACGTCGCGGGAAAAGTCTGCCGCGCTGCTGCTGAGGAGGTCACGACTTTGGACGATTTGGCAAACCTTTTCATAGGCGGTCCCGACGGCCTCGCGATAGAGCGCGTCATGGGCCATCAAGAACCCGTCGGCGACTTGGTGCCTGCCGTCGAGGCGGCGGTGTTCGCTGCTGTGGGCGCCGGCGAAGTAATACATGGCAAACGAAGTCATCAACTCAAAGCGATCGAAGCATTGATAGCAACCGTGGATGATTTGATCCATCACTGCAATCTCCCGGCGGAGCGACTCTTGATACGCCGCCAGTCGTTCCGCCCGGCTGCTGCCTGCTTCCAGCGCCGCGATGATTCGCTCGATGCCGGAGAGCGTCAGCGCGATGCCCGAGCTGTGCAGCGGATCGAGAAAGCCCGCCGTGTGAGGCAGCATGGCCCAATTCTCGCCGACGATTTGTGCGGCGCAGCGCTGCAGGCGGTCCGTGCGATCGAAAGGCCGAACCGGTTCGGCCCGCTCGAACTGCGCCGCGATCGACGGGAACCGTTCGAGCCAGCTTGCCCATTCACGCTCCGGCGGCATGGATTCGTCCAAGGGGAAACGCGCCCGGTCGAGCACCCAACCGGCGCTAACCAAGTCATCGTCAAACCTCAGCAGCCACATCCACCCGCCGTCGAACACATGGTGCAGCGCCGCCGCGTCGCAATCATAGGGATGGTCGGCGGATCGCCCGCCGGCTTGCTCGTAAACGTCCTGCCACCGGCGCACCCCTCTAAAATGGGAATAGATCGTGCGTGAGTTCGTCTTTATGTCACTCACGTCGTTGGCGATTCCGAGGCAGCGCTCCAGCACACGCCCCGCGCCCGATGCGTCGATGACAAACTCCGCCGTCACTTCGATGGCCTCGCCGTCCCGCCGCCCGCTCAGCCGCCAGCCCGCGGAGCGGGTTAGACCGCCGGCGAAGCCGGTTGAACCCGCTGCGCGGGCGCCGGCGCCTGTTGCGACGTCCTCCAGCGTGGTGCGATCGAAGTAGTCGATGCCGGCGGCCTGCACTTCGCGAACGAAGAAATGATCCACATCAGCCCGCAGCCAATGCGTATCAGCGTGCTCGTCATCCGGGCTGGCAGCCACCAACAACTCGTTGGCATGGTCCGCGCAGGGCACGAACGGCTCGCCTGCCTGATGATGGAAGTAGCTAAAGCCGCGTTTGAGCCCGCGCATCACGTCAGGATACGTCCGCCGCCACGAACCATAGCGCGTCAGCGGCACGAGTCGCGGCAGGTCGTAATTTTCCGCCAGCGCCCGCAGGGTCAGGTCCGCCAGCGGCGTCGATGACTCGCCGATTGCAAACCGAGGATGGCTGCCCTGCTCGATCAGCACCGGTTTGAGGCCAATGCGCTCGACGAGAAGCGCCGTCAAACTGCCGCCGAACCCGGCGCCGATAATCGCCACATCCGCCTGCACCGTAATCATACGCACACCTCGCAACTGACCGCTGACCGCTGACCGCTGAAAGCTGAAAGCTGAGTGCTGACCGCTTGAGAAAGGTTCATGCGTTTCAGCCGCTCGGCCCGCGCCGGCCCACAGCGCGGGCAGTCAAAGAAACTCTCGACGTTCCACAAACCTACAAAC
>JACZTW010000199.1 GCA_022573485.1 Planctomycetota bacterium | reverse complement strand
GCCTGCCGCCGAATGCGCTGGATCATTCGCGGGCGATATTGAGAGACTATGGCAACATGTCATCGACGACGATCCTCTTCATCATGAAGGCCCTGTTTGACGAGAAGGCGGACGGCACAGCGCTGGCTATCAGCTTTGGACCGGGCTTAACCATCGAATTGGTGCTACTGCAATGCGATCACAGCAAGATGTAATCCATGATGGCATTCACGGCGCCGGTCGTAAAAGCGAATGCTGGCGAGTATTGGGTCGGTGCTACAGGATCGATCGTTCCGACCAGCCTCTTCCCACTTCCAGGGTACTTGCAAGGGCATCTCAGATGGCCGAAGTGAGGGTGCCGCGCGAGCTGCTCGCAACGGTAATGGACCGCATCCAGAGGTTCGGCATTCCCCCGCCGTTGGTTCAACGCTGTTGAGCGGTGCGACGCAGCGAAGAGCTGTCGATTCAACCCGGAGAACGGTTGGGGCTGCGCGGAAACGCCACGACAACCTTGTTCTGGAGGAATTGGCTGCTAAATCGGCAGGACGAAACCGCCAAACGGACGGGATTTGTAGCGAGACCAGCGGTGTTCCGTTGAATCGGGCGGCGGGTGTGGGTAGAATCACAGATTCAGGGCTGGTATATGGGGAATATCGACTTGATGGAAGTTCCAAACAAGCGGCGGTTCTCGTCTTAGGACGGCGAGGGTGCCATCAGCACTCCAGTGTTTCGCAAAACAGATTGCTGGGGAAGTCTGCTGGTTCGCAGACCGCCCATTCTTTCGCACATGAGAGGAATTCGTTAGTGAGGAACTTGCGACGATTTCAGTGAGTCCGGGTGGGCGCGCTGGTCCTGCGACGGAGCGGGCTGATGCTGGTGCTGTGTGCATGCCAGGCGGTCGCGGGCGGGCCGTTTTCCCAGCGAGCGGAGCTGCGCGGGCCGCGCTTCGAAGCTGTATTGATCAACGGTGGCGGCAAGCGGTCGAGCAATTATCTTTCGCACCTTCTCCATGTGAAAGAGTTCAATGAACTTCTGACTCGCGCGGGCGTGCCGGCGTCGAACATAACCATTTTCAACGCCGACGGTACAAATCCCGGAGCTGACTTGGCGGTGCGCAGGAAACAACGAGAGGACAATTTCTGGCTGCTGCAGGGTACACGGCTCGAGAAGGCCCTCAAGCCTAAGGTTTCGTACGAGAGTTCGGAGATCGCGGGCGCGGACGTCAGGCCGGCCACGCCGGAAGATCTACAAGATTGGTTCGAAGATGCAGCCAGGCGTTTACGGCCCGGCGACACGTTGTTCTTCTACGTTACCGACCACGGCACAAAGAACGAGAACGATCTAACGGACAACTATATCAGCATGTGGGGCGACAAGGTCACGCTGTCGGTTCGCGAACTGGGTGACATGCTCCGCCTGCTGGACCCCGGTGTGCGTGTGGTGACGATGATGTCGCAGTGCTATTCCGGGTCATTCGCCAACCTCATGTACACCGCATCAAACAATGCGGTGCCTGACGGCCACATCTGCGGCTACTTTTCCTCGACGGCCGAGCGCCGGGCCTACGGTTGCTATCCGGAAAATCGGGACAAGGACAACGTGGGGCATTCGTTCCAATTCATCGATGCCCTGCGCTCGACGCCGAACTTTCCCGAAGCCCATGCGCGCGTGCTCGTCACGGACCGCACTCCCGACGTGCCGATGCGAACGTCCGACGTTTATCTGCGGGACTTGCTGAGCGCTGCCGCGAAAGAAGCAAGTCAGGATGCTGACGAAATGGCCGACCGGTTGCTGCGTGAGGCCTGGCTCGATAAGGCACGCTGGGAGCCGGAGATCCGGCTGCTGGACCGCATCGGGCAGGTGTTTGGTTACTTCAGCCCGCGCGCGCTCGCTGAACTGCACCAGCAATCTACGCTTCTCCCCGACGTCAGCGAAAAATTCAAAGCCTATAGCCAGCGCTGGCGGCTCTGCCGCGAAGCGTTGGCGGAGGAGAATCTCAAGCGCTTCCTCACCGCGCAGCCCGCCTGGGAGGCGCGCATCAGCGAAGAAGCCGTTAAGTCACTCGACGAGCGTGGGCGGCGCGAGCTCAGTGCCGCGTTGCTGCCGGAGTTGGCCGCGCATACCGCTGGGGATACTTCCACCGCCGAACGGTTCGATTTTCTGAAGAAAAGATCCGAGCAGGCCAAAGCGGCGCGTTATCGCATGCAGGTGCGCCTGGGCGTTGTGCTGCGCATGGAGACGATCTTGCGCAACATCGCGGGGCGCGTATTCCTCGAGCAGCACGCGTCGACGGCCGAGCGCGAGGCCTACCAGGCGCTGGTGGATTGTGAAGCGTTGGTGCTCAGCGACGATGCCGCCTCCGAGAGCCGCTTGGTGGTGCCGGAACCGTTTCCTTCCTACGAGGAGGAACTTCAGCTCGCGGAGGCGATCCTGCCCGGATGGATGGGCGTCCGCTTCCGGCAGGTCAGCGATCTGCGACGTGAGGATTATGGGTTGCAGGATGGAGCGGTGTCGGTACAGGCGGTCTATCCGGATTCGGCAGCCCTGGAAGCCGGTTTGGAGGTTGGAGATATCATCCTCGGCCCACCCGACGCGCTGTTCGCCGAACAGTACCGCCTTCGCGAGTGGATCATGACGGCGCCGATCGGTGAGCAACAGACGTTGTTGGTGCAACGCGGCGGCGCGCAGCGAGTGGTGACGCTGACTCCGCGACCGTTTCCTATCAAGATGCCCGATCTTCCCGGGCCGCCGAAGGAGGGCAGCCCGGCGCCGCCGATCGACAAAGTGCAGGCTTATCGGGGAGAGATTCCCACAGACTTGACCAAGGGTGGGCCGTACCTGCTATTCTATTGGGCCACGTGGTGTAGGCCCTGTAAAGCGGCGCTGCCTGAAGTGCTGGCCTTCGAGCGCGAGCGCAACACCAAGGTGATCTCGATTACCGACGAAATCCCCCGCCAGCTCAAGAAGTTCTTCGCCCAGTGGGAGGATCCCTTCCCCCAGATCGTCGGCTGGGACGAGCTGCGGCGCTCATTCTTGGCCTATGCCATCAGCGGCACGCCGGCCTTCGTGCTGATCGACGCCGAGGGCAAGGTCGAGAAGGCCTGGACCGGATACCGAGCTAGCGATGGATTGAAGATTCCCGGTTGGACGTGGTCGCCGGAGGAGCAAAAGGACGAGACGGTCCTGACCATCGATGGATTGGAGATCCCTGGTTCGACGTCGTCGCAGGAGGAACAGAAGGAGGACGCGACAGACGAGTGACTCACGCGCTGACTCGGCCGCTGGGGAGTCTGGATCTCACTGTGCTCCACTAGTTGAAGTCTCGGAATGCATCTCAGATCGCTGCAACGGATTTGTGACCAACAAAACTGTTATAATAGCGACTAATGATGCTGGTCGGCGGCTTGATGTTGTTGACGGTGGCCCTATTGGTCTGGGTCAAGCGAACCCAGTAGCGATCCACTTTCTGTAATGCGCTTGCGATGCTACAATGTGCGCATGCGCCGCACCACCACTTTCGCTCTGTCCGCCATCCTCATCCCCTCTGTGTGCTTCGCATGGGGATGGGACGGGCAACGCATCGTCGGCTACATCGCCGAGACGCTGTCGACTCCCCAGGCCCGAGGCGCCGAGCAGAACGGCCAAGTCAAACGCGCCGATCGATCCGCTGCTATCGGTATCCAGGCATTCGCCTGCATCAACCGGACCCCAATTGCCCAGCAGCACCGCCAGATCCGCGGCATCGGTGTCACCGTCCCCATCACTGTCGGTCGGACAAGAACCACACGTGGCGGCACATTCGATGGGCACGTCTAGTTCGGCGTAGGTTTCACCTTGGAGATCGACCCACCAGAAAAGGTCGATGTCACCTGACATGGTGTGCGCCAGGCCCACTGCCGATTGGAGGAAGAGCACTCTCAGGTCAGGCCAAGTACCGGCTTCGCCTTGCCCATTGAGGTCAGAAGCGTTGAACCAGCCGCCGACAATATGGCCGTTGAAGCCGAATTCGACGGCATCGAAATCACCATCGGGGGCGCTCTGATCGGTGCCAGCTGGGTCAGGGCCACACTCATACGCGATCGTTATAAATGTGTCGCAGATCAAGTCGGGGAAAATAAAGTCAACGAAGAAGCACGACGGCGCGATCACGCCAGGGTTGAACGGATGTTGGAAGAAGACATCCGGATTTTCGCCGTCGTACACTTGCAGATCCGCGTTGCCCACACTGAGCAGTGCGTCGTCCGGATTGTCGAAGACCGCGAAGGCTTTGCAGACCATCACCGGACCGGGTACGAACTTTCCGTTGCCCTGCGTGCATAAGAACTCAGTGTCGGGATCATCCTTGATCACGGTTGTGACGCCGACGAAGTCCGCCGATGCTGATGGGGATATTGTCAAGACGATGCAGCAGCAGGTGAGAAGTGTGATTGTGCTCTTGGCATCGTTCATGTGCGGCTCCTTTCGATTCAGTCGAAACTTACCACGTACCAGACTTGAATCTCTGATTCTACCCACGCGAGCCTCCTGATTCAACCTCTCATCCCTCTGACCTTATCCCATGAATGATACCGACATGACGCTCACCGGCATGACTCGCGACGGCACGTTCCTGATCGAGGACGGCAAAATAACGGCAGGGGTCAAGAACTTTCGCTGGCACGACAGTCCCTTGCGCGTGTTTGCAGCGGTCGCCGGTGTCACCGCGCCACACGAGGCGGTAAGCAACGAACGCGGTAAGATGTTGCTTCCTTATATGAGGCTTCCCGACTTCAACTTCTCGAGCGTGACGCGGTTCTAGCCGCAGGCTCGATGATAGGTGGAGATGATCTGCCGCTAGACGGCCTCCAGCCTCGCAGCATAGGGTGGTTTACTTGCGGCGCTTGTGATCTCACTTTCCCTGGTCTGGCGAATCGTGAACTCAACAAGGGCATGCGCCTATTTCTTCCAGATGGCCATCTTCAACCGAAACCGACTGCCAGGGCTGCCCCCCTCAAGATGCATCACTTAGCACTCATCTGCGCCTACTTGCAACAGCGTTTGCGGAACAGCGGGTGAAGGGACTCGAACCCTCAACATTCAGCTTGGAAGGCTGATGCTCTAGCCATTGAGCTACACCCGCAATCGGGGGCCAGAATAGCCGCTCCCGTGTTATCGTGCAACGGGCTGCGCGGTCCAAGAATATGGTTCCAGAACGATGCTGCGGAGCCCACGCGGATGATGAGCAATCCCAGTGAACGCCCCTATTCATGAGGAGCCTACTCCGAGGCGCGTTCGCACGCAACGTCGTCTTACTCCAATAATTCGATCAGTCGCCAGCCCATGGCCGACAGCAGGCCCGCTCGTGCTCCGATGCTACTCAATTGATGGATAGAGTCGTCGGAGCTTGATTCGAGCATTGGTGGTGCGGAACCGCCAGTTCACCTTGGTGGCCCTCTGGTTTCGATCGTTGTCCCACGCGACCACCTCGCGTCGAAGCGTCGCGGCGTCTTCGACGCGACGGTTCCTCGCCATCAACCCGAAGTTGCGACAGTGTCCATCAAATCAGGTGCATCGGAGCACTAGAGTCTTCCGGCTGTCTCCTGGCTTGATTCCCAAGCTGATTATGCGTTTCAAACGCTATGAATGTCATCAGCGGTAAACGGACGGGACTGGTATTGAGCTACTCCCGCAGCGATACGGCAGGATTTCCGGTTCGGCGTGCCTCTGCAGCCGTGGCGGATGCCGGAAGGTCCGAGAATGTCGTTGCCCTTGGGAGATCGAGCGCAGCCGGAGCGGCAAGCGGGCTGCTTCCGGGCCGTCGCTGAGCTTGGCCCAGAGTCTACGTCAAAACGCGCAAAACTGTCGAACTGTAGGCCGTTCGCGTTATCTGCTGGAGAGCAATACTCCTTCAACCGATCAAGGGTGTGCGTGAGACGTGCTCGCGGCGAGCAACTGGCAGTCGTAAAACCACACGCATTTGAACTGCAACGATCGGAGATCGTACATGGATGTTCGCTACATCAACCCCTTCATTATTTCCATCAAAGACGTGTTCAGTACCATGGCCGGTGTGGAAGTACAGGTGCTCAAGCCCAAGATGAAGGCGGAGAACTCGTCGTCAGTCGGCGTTACCGGCGTGATCGGACTCTCGGGTGACGCCACGGGCGCCTGCCTGCTGTGCTTCCCTACCGACGTCGCATGCAAACTGGCATCTTCCTTTTCGGGTGAGGAAATGAGCGAGAGTCATCCGGATTTCGCCGACGCAATCGGCGAGCTGGCCAACATGGTTGCCGGCGGAGCGAAAGCTCAGTTCGACGGACTGGCCGTCAGTATCTCGCTGCCCAGCGTCGTTATCGGGGACCCCCATGAGGTGATTGTGACAGGTGCGCCTTCGGGTACGCCACGGCTGGTTATTCCCTGTCAGACAGAGTTGGGACAATTCCATGTCGAGGTCGCCATGGTGGTCGGCAATGATGCGGGTCAGCAGCGAACCAACGCGGCGAATGCCGCAGGAGCCACATCATGAAAATCATGTTAGTCGATGATTCTCGAACGATTCGCAACATTCAAAAGAAGGTTCTGGCGAAACTCGGCTACGACGACATCGTGGAGGCCGCGGACGGCGTCGAAGCGCTGGCGGCGTACAAAGAGAGTCCGCCCGACCTCATGCTGGTCGACTGGAACATGCCCAACATGGACGGCATCACCTTGGTCAAGACCATTCGACAAATGGACAAAACGATCCCGATGATCATGTGCACCACCGAGGCCGAGAAATCGCGGGTGGTCGAAGCACTGAAGGCGGGCGTCAACAACTACATGGTCAAGCCCTTTACAGCGGAGACTCTCTCCGAGAAGATCAATCAAACACTTTCCAAACTGGGAATCGCAACCACCTGAAAAGAGAGCCCACGTTCCTCGGAAATGGACCGCCCGAGTACTCATCAACATTTCGCCGTAGAAGATCCCAGAGGCCGCCTGCATGCCATGATCACGTGCCTCAAGCTGCATGGCGATGCAGCCATCGCACCGAGTCACGTCTCTGTGTAACTCGATATCACTCACATCGAAATCATCGATCAAGCGACCGAATGGATTGCGAGGGTGTGAACTTGCCCCCAATCTGCAATTGCATGACGCAGGTGATCGGCACGATCCACAAAGTGGGTCATGGGATCGCTGCAAGGCTATCATTGCACTCGCGGAGACGCTTGTAGACGAAATGAATGGCGGCAACCGCCTTTCGGACACCGTTATCCGCTTCTGCGCCCGCCGGTTTTTTAGAGGATGCTGCCAGGGCTCGAATTCGTTGGAACGCCCACGATGGGTACGTCGTATCGGACGCTTAGGAGCTATTGCAAAACCGTGTACATGACATTTAACCATGAACCAATTTCCCATGACAGATCAGTGCTGCCGCGAGTTGGTGAAACGCCAAAAAGCTCTTGTCGCTTCGCTCGTAGCACAGG
>JACZTW010000198.1 GCA_022573485.1 Planctomycetota bacterium | reverse complement strand
ATGGTACGTGCTACTGTAGTTTCCTTGCGGCCCCTTGGCATAGCCGCCGTCGTCGCGACGAAACGCCTCGAGTGTCTCGTCGACCGCATCGCGCCAGTCGGGCTCCGCGTCGGCCAAAACATCGATGCCGGCGGAAAGTTCCAGCAGAGTGGCTCCGTAAATCAGTGACAGGAAATCGACAATCGGCGCGCTGCCCGTGAGCCGGCTTTTTAGAAAAGATGCGGCTCGCTGGGCCAGCTCGCCCGAGCCACGTTGGGGCCGGTGCTCTCGATCTACGTGTGGGAAACCGCGACAGATCGCGGAGCCTCTATTTGCCTGCACGGGATGAGGCGTCTTTCGGTCGGCGAGGCCCCGAGAATCCCAGAAATAATCTAATACGTTGCGAGGCAATATGTTGTGGTCGTTGGGGGAATCTTTGGCGGTTGTCGGTGCGACGGGAGGTCTGGCTGAGCCAAACCTTGAGGGGCAAACAAGTTAAGGAATTCTCGCCCACTATCCCGATAGATTCAGCAATTTGGTGGGGAATTAAGGAGCCTGCGGCATCAGAAAAAAGTGCGATTTGGTTGGGATTTAGCCTTGCGTCGCGACGAGCAGATCGTCATAATCCCCCGGTCATTGGGGACCTGACAGAGTCGATAGCGGATTGGGTCTTCATGGTGAATCACGAATCTGATCAATCTCAGCGTTTAGAGAGGATTCAGTACAGAAACGACACCTGCAATGGCCCGGGGCCAGAGGGCGCAACGGTAGAACTCAGTTCGCCGCGTCTGGATTGTTGCAGGCAGGTTCAACGAGCGCGACAAGCCGGACCGATGATTGGCGTGGTCAGTTCGGCATCTTGAGTTACTTCAGAAAACATGATTTTCCGACCGAGCGGCTGCCACAGCGATGGTCGTGGCGGGCTCAAGGAATATGAGGCATCCGTGATGAGAAAGCTGGTAAAAAAAGGCTGCGTCTTGCTGAGTCTATCGGTGGCGTTCCAATTCTTTGGTTGCCTCGGTAGCGGCGTGACCCGGGATTTTCTGATCGACGGCGTCAAGTACGTCGGCTTTGAATTTTTGTTGGACAACAACGGAATTATCGACCTGTTTGCGGATTCTTAAGAAATGTTGACGAGCCTAAGGTGGCTCTGAATTCTTGCTCGTCCGGTGCGAGCTTCGAAGTTTGGAAATGACAGTCCGTTTTTTGAGGAGGCATTAACATGCTCAAATTCTGGAAGAAGTTCCGCTATTTTGCTCTGGGTGCTGTCGTCCTGCAGTTTGGCGGCTGCGGCATCAATGGGTTGTTCTCAGGACTACTGGAGAATGTTGTGTCATACACAGCTCTCGAGTTCCTGACAGACAACAACGGCATCTTCGACCTGTTCACCGACAGCTAGAGATTTGCCCGGCGCGGTTGTAGCTGACATAGTCTGCTCGTTCCGTGTAACGTGATCGCGCTGTAGGTTGTGAGCGTACGGGGTCAGTCCTTTGTGGATTGACCTCGTTTTTTTTGTGCCCGGCTGTCCGAAACTTCGCCCGCTATCTTATCGTACGGAAGAGCGGAATGAGTCGTCATCAGGTTGTGGTGTGATCTCGGTGGGAATGCTGCTGATCAGGATGGTGGGCCTGCGGACGATCCGGCGTTTCAGGCGTCGCCGCTGAACCGGCGGATGGAATCGGCCACGTACTCGATCTTCTCGCGAGTCAACTCCGGGTAAATCGGCAGCGAGAGCACTTCGGCGGCGGCTTGCTCCGCAACGGGGAAATCGCCCGCGCCATTGCCCGCGCCATCGCCGTGGTCGCGCAGGCACGGCTGCAAGTGCAGAGGGATGGGGTAATGAATGTCCGAGCCCACGCCCCGGTCGGCCAGGAACGATTTCAACTCGTCGCGGCGTGCGGATCTGATCGTGTATTGGTGGTAGACGTGCGTGTTCCCTTCGCCCGTCGAAGGAGTAGTGACACTTGCGCCGCCGAGCAAACGGTCATAGAGGGAGGCATGTTCCGCCCGTTTCGCATTCCATTCGGCGAGATGCCTGCCCTTGACGCCCAGAACAGCCCCCTGAATCGCGTCCATCCGGAAGTTGCCGCCGACATAGTGATGTTCATAACGCGGCTCCATTCCCTGGTTGCGCAGGATCCGGCAGCGCTCGAGCAAGTCGGGATTCGCTGTGGCCACCAACCCTGCTTCACCGGCAGCACCGAGGTTCTTGGTCGGGTAGAACGACACACAAGCAATGTCGCCCAATGCACAGGCGGCAGTGCCGTTCTGTTTGGCGCCCAAAGCCTGGGCGGCGTCCTCGACGACGTGCAAGCTGTGCGCGCGGGCAACTGCATTGATCGGCGTCATGGCGGCACATTGCCCAAAGAGATGCACTGGCATGATCGCTTTGGTGGCGGGTGTGACGGCCTGCTCGATGAGATCGGGGTCGATGTTGAACGTCTGTTCCTCGATATCCACGAACACGGGTTTGGCGCCGACGCGCAGCACCGCCGCGGCCGTGGCGAAGAACGTGAACGGCGGCAGGATGACTTCGTCGCCGGGCCCAACCTCCAGGGCCATCAGGGCGATCAGCAGCGCATCGGTGCCGTTGGACACACCGAGCGTCCTGGCTGGTGGGATCATTTCGTCGATCTGCTCTTCAAAGCCGCGGACCGCAGGCCCCAGGATGCACATCTGTGAATCGAGCACACCGTCGATGGCTTGGCGGATCTCGTCCCTCAGCGATTGGTACTGTGCTTTCAAATCCAACATTGGAACGTCCATAGTGCGGCGAATTGTAGTCAAAAACCCGCACGGCGTCACTTTCTTCGGCCTGGAGATCGGCTTGGAGCCGGCTTGAAATGACGCTATGATCTCACTGCCTCCAGTTTGAGAGGCGTGTTCGGAGGAGTGCCCGAGTGGTTGAAGGGACCGGTTTTGAAAACCGGCGTGCGGGGAACCGTACCGGGGGTTCGAATCCCTCCTCCTCCGCTTTCAAGGTGTGGCGGGAAAAACGCGAACGGATTCTCGAAGACGTCGTGCGTCTTCGATCGATCATCCGCCGCTGGTGATAGATGGAGTGATCGCGTGCAAGAAAGTTTGCGTGCGCTGCTGACTGGAATCATCGACTATGCCGGGATGTTTCCGCCGGCGAAGTTGCCTCTGGAGGCGGCTACCGCGAACTACGACACCTACAAGAAGGGCGCGCACGGTTGGATGCTGTCGCGCTTCGTCTGCGGTGCATCCATTCTGCCCGGCATGGAGGTTTACGCTGCAGCGCTGTCCCGGAACTCGGCCGGCGGCTGGCCGATTGCGGTCGCTGGGCGTGGCGGCGAGGACATGATTGCTTTTCTTGAAGTGTTGCAACAGGACTTAGCCGCCATCGGCACTTTCGGCGAGGCGCTGGGGCAATCTGCCGAGGTCGATGTTCTCGAAGTCAAGCTCCCGGAGGCCGTGATCGAGCAGGGCAGTGAATCTGTGTACGAACTGGTGGAGCGCAGCTCCGAGGTCTTCGCGAGCGGAGCGCCGGGTGTGCGACCCTTCTACGAAATCGGCTTCGGCGCCGGCGGGCCGGAAACGGTGTTCAAGACCTTGAGCGCTTTGAAGAAGTTCAATGACAAGTGGGCCGGCGACCGCTACCGGCCGGCCGGCGCGAAAATACGAACGGGTGGCGCGGATGCCACCGCGATTCCGAGTTCGAATCAACTGGCGTTCTTTATCAGTGCATGCTGCAAGCTTGGGTTGACGTACAAAGCCACGGCGGGCCTGCATCAACCGCTTCGTCACGCGGATCGAGCGATGGGGACCGAAGTGCATGGATTCCTGAATGTGTTTGTCGCCGCGGTGCTGGCCTACGCTTCTAAGCTGCCCCTTCAAAAGATCGTCACCATTTTGGAGTGTACGAAGATTCGCGATTTCGAGTTCCGGGGCGATGGACTGATTTGTTGCGGCCAACATGCGACCATCGAGCAAATCCTGGCCGCCCGGCAACAGGGCTGTGTTTCCATTGGCAGTTGCAGCTTCGACGAGCCTGTGGAGGGCCTACAGAAGCTGAGGTTGTTGTAGCACGGCGAGCAAGGAGTGTGGTTTGACCTTATCTGCAAATGATCCGGCCTTGAAGTCCTGGATTCCGGTCCCACCGAATTGTGATTTTCCGATCCAGAATCTGCCTTACGGCGTGTTCCGCCGGCGGCGTGGTGATGCTGCGATCGGAGTGGCCATCGGTGAGATGGTGTTCGACCTGTCGGTGGCTCACAGGGCCGGGCTGTTCGCCGGTACGGCCATCGCCGGCGAGAACGTCTTCGCGCGCGATGCATTGAATGACTTCATGGCCAAGGGGCGCTCCGTGTGGGCCGAGGTTCGCAATCGGATCAGCGCGCTGCTGCGCGAAGACCACGGCGAATTGCGCGACAACGGCGAACTCCGTGCGCAGGCGCTTCTGCCGCAGGCGGAGGCTGAGATGATGCTGCCCGCCCGCATCGGGAACTACACCGATTTTTATTCATCCAAAGAGCACGCGACCAACGTCGGGGCCATGTTCCGCGATCCCGAAAACGCGCTGTTGCCGAACTGGGTACACATCCCCGTCGGCTATCACGGCCGGGCGAGTTCGATCATCGTGTCCGGTGTCGATATCCACCGCCCGAAAGGTCAAACCAAGCCGGATGACGCAGCCGCACCAGTCTTCGGCCCCTCGCGGTTGCTCGATTTTGAGTTGGAAGTTGGATTCTTCACCGGGCCTGGGAATGATCTGGGGACTTGCATTTCCACCGCGCAGGCGGCGGAACACATCTTCGGCATGGTTTTGGTCAACGACTGGTCGGCTCGGGATATTCAAAAGTGGGAGTATGTTCCCCTCGGCCCGTTCCTGGGCAAGTCTTTTGCGACTTCGATTTCTCCGTGGGTGGTCACGTTGGACGCGCTTGAGCCGTTTCGCACGTCCGGCCCGTCCCAAGACCCGCCGGTCCTGCCTTACCTTCAATTTGACGGCGAATGGGCCTATGACTTGAACTTGGAAGTGCTGCTCGCCACCGAGACAATGCCTGAACCGGTGCGCCTCACGCGCACGAATTTCCGTCATATGTACTGGAATATCCTCCAGCAATTGGCCCATCAGACGATCAACGGCACCAATGTTCAGCCGGGCGACTTATACGCTTCAGGCACCGTCTCCGGCGCGGCCGAAGATTCGCGCGGCTCAATGCTGGAGTTGAGTTGGAAGGGCACCAAGCCGATCAAACTTCCGAACGGCCAAGAGCGGAAGTTCCTGCAAGATGGTGATTCCGTCATCATGCGGGGGTATTGCCAAGGAGAAGGGTATCGCGTCGGCTTCGGCGAAGTGCGAGCGCGGATTCTCCAGGCGATCGACTAGTGCCGTTCTTTTTTCTCCGCTTGTGAATAATCCTTGACCTATTTCCCCCAATCGTGTATAAACTTGGATTAGGGCCGGTTCCGGTGCCGTTTGTCGACTATTCGATTAGTCGGAATCAGTTCTCGAAGTCGAGTTTTTAACAGAGTTAGTACTGACGGTCGGCACCGGGCGGCGATGCGGTCGAGATCCCTGTTTTCTGCGCGCGGTGAGAGCGCGTTTTCATCAGCCGTTGATGGCTCTGGACTGATCGTGTGATCCGCCGGCTGGAGATTTCGGAGAGGGATGCTCAAGCGGATGAATTTCCCACTTGGGCCTGGCTATAATCAACCGCCGGGGCAGAGCCGCGTTGATTCTTCGCGCATCCCGGTCAGATCGACAATTGAATATGCTGTCTTCCACTCGCTGCGGCACCCTTTGACCGCGCCAAAACAACTTCGGGGTGCCGCACGCCTATTTATGGCTCTTTTTGCCCGTCTCTCGATGTTGTAACTGTCTTGTTGTCAATGGTTTATCAATAACTTCGAGCCGATTTGCGGATGTGTACATACGGTTCGCTCTCGACACACATCCGGCCGGAAACTGGCTCAGCGACGTACAACCAATGGTCTCCGGCTTCCGTGCGAAACTGAACCGTACACTCCAGAAATCCCAGCGCGCCATCGAGGATGGTGCCGAATTCCGTTTCTCGGCATGACAGACCTTCGAAAGCGGGTTCATCTGGGCCAAAGCCCTTGCCGAAGTGGCGAAACATCTCCTTGGGGTCCGACCCCAGGATATTGACGACGAATCGCCCCGAGCCCTCCACAAGCTCCACCAGGGGCCTCCCGCGTTTGACAGCGACAGTCAGCAAAAGCGGCTCGAACGACGCCTGCTGAATCCAGGAACCGAGCAATCCCGTGGATCGGCCCTCGTGCCGAGCGGTGAGAATGCTGCATCCGCTGGGCAATTTGCCCAGAACTTCGGCGATGGGATCTGATGTGGTATCGGCCATGGCCCATCCTTCAAACATTCAGCCAAGGCAGTTATCATGCACAGTCGCCCCGGAAAATCAACCTGTTGCTCAGGGGCCGGGGCGTGGGGAGCGAGAGCGCCCACGGCCCGTTGACTTTACGATAACAGTCTGTAGAATAGAGGGTTCGGTGAATTGGAGCGATGTTCAATCGTGAACGCCGCAGTTGATCTGCTTGGCGACGAGGCTGACGATGTATACACAGCACGATCCGCGATACCGGCGAGTGCGGGCGGGCCTGTGCATGGGCTTGATCGCGTGTTTCTGCGGGAGCGCTTCCGCAAATGCACAGGTGCTCAAGCCGTCGCGTGCTCTGCTGAGTTGGGAACTGAAGTTTTCATTTTCGGATCCACAGAGGATCACGCTTACGCTTCCCGGCGCCAATCAGCCGGCAACGTATTGGTACATGCTCTACACGGTAGAGAACGACACGGACCGCGACGTTCCTTTTTACGCCACGGCGGAGCTGGTGACTGCTTCCCTGCAGGTGATCAAGGGCGGCGAGCAAATCAGCCCGACGGTCTACGATGCCATCAAGGCGCGCCACAAGATCACGCATCCGTTCATGATTGATCCCTCCCGCGTCAGCGGAACGCTGCTGCAGGGTGAAGATAACGCCAAGACGAGCATGGTTGTTTTTCGACAGTTCAATCGCGCGGACAATGCCTTTTCGATTTACTTCAGTGGGCTGTCCGGCGAGATCAAGCAGCAACCGAATCCGAGTTTCGACGCGAGGCAACCGGAGAGCAAGAAGAACCCGCGGACGTTCACCTTACGCAAGACACTGGAAATCAAATACGATTTGCCCGGCGACGAGACGACCCGCAGGCTGGCCAAGCCGATCCGACGCGAACGCGGATGGGTCATGCGCTAGACCGCCCTGATGTGAAGCGGGATGGGCAGCGGCGGCAGGCAATTCAAAAGAGTATGGGAGTTGTTCAATGGCACATAAGAAGGGACAGGGTTCCACACGCAACGGTCGTGATTCCAATCCCCAGTTTCGCGGCGTCAAGCGATATGGCGGCGAGAAGGTAACCACCGGCACAATCCTCGTGCGTCAGTGCGGCACGCCCTTTCTTCCGGGCCGGCACGTCGGGCGTGGGCGTGACGACACGCTTTTTGCCCT
>JACZTW010000197.1 GCA_022573485.1 Planctomycetota bacterium | reverse complement strand
GCCCGGAGACCGCGACGACGTCGCCCATCCGGTCTTCGGGCAGCTCGAACCGGGCGCAGGCGGCGGCGCCGGGCGCGGCGTAGATGATCCCCGCAACATCGCCGAGCCGCGCAGCCAGCCCGGCGGCGTCCACCGTGGGTGTCGCTGATCACACTTGCCATGGCGCCCGGGAGCCAGCAGTGTCCCTGTGCGTATTCGGCGCCGGTACCATCGAGGTCGAAATGGAACTCGATCATTGTTGCGCCCCAGCGACTGATGGCTCGGTGGAGCACGCCAGGCGTGTTGCTGTGGTCGGACCAGCCGACAGGACAATCGAAGGTGGTGCGCAGTGTCTCAATCGCGGCCAGGTTGCACTCGAGGACGGGGGTCGGGTAGCCGGAGACGGTGTGGAGCAGAGTGAGGTCCCTACATCCAGACGTTCTAAGGAATATTACCGCTGCTTCGACCTCTTCGATGATTGCCATTCCCGTTGACAGCACGACCGGCAAGCCGGTCTCGCCGCAGCGCCGTAGCAGGCTCGGCCAGGTCAGCTCATAGGAACCGATCTTCAGGAAGTCTACGTAGGGGGCTAGTTCGTCGACTGCCGCGAGATAGAAAGGCGTGCAAGCAAACTGCATCTCGCGCTCGTGGCACATTCGGGCCAACTCGCCGAGAAAATCGAGCGGCAATTCCCACTCGGCCCTTCGACGATGACTCTCGCTTCTCTCCAGTATCTCTGGCGCGAACAGCTGATCAATCCTGAAGAGTTGGAACTTGACCGCGTTGCAACCGATCGCTCCGGCCTTCTCTATCAAAGCGCGTGCTCGACCGAGGTCACGGTTGTGGTTACTGGACACCTCTGCGACGAAACAGGGCACCTGTCCCGAGAAATTCATCCGGGACCGTCCTTTGCGACCGCACCCACGGCTTCCCGGACCTCGGCAATCACACGATCCACGTCGACGTCAGTTAGTGCTGGATACATCGGTAGCGAAAGGGCGCGGCGGTAGTAGGCCTCAGCCACGGGGAAATCCCCCCAGCCGAGTCCGTACAAGCCACGGTAGTAGGGCTGCGTATGTACCGGAATATAGTGGACCTGGACGCCAACTCCACGCGAGTGTAGATATTCAAACACCTCTTCCCTCGAGTCCACTTGAATCACGTACAGGTGATAGACGTGCTCCACATCGGGTGACCTGAACGGGACATCCACGTTCGGCATGCTGGCGAAGGCCGCATCGTACCGGCCTGCAATCGCACGACGGCGCTGCGTGAACGAGTCGAGCTTGTCGAGTTGGGAGAGGCCCAGGGCACACTGGATATCAGTGAGCCTGTAGTTGAAGCCCAGTGAGTGCATCTCGTGATACCAGGCACCTTCATCCGATGGGCCCTCGACCTGCCTACGGAGAATCCCATGATGACGGAGAGTCCGGCAGCGTTCGGCGACGTCTTCTCTGTTAGTAAGAATAGCTCCGCCTTCGCCCGTCGTGACGAGCTTGACGGGGTGGAAGCTCAGCACAGCTGCGTCGGCGTGTGCGCAGTCACCCACTCGGTGCCACTGTCCTGACGCGTCCCGGTATCGAGATCCGAGAGAGTGGCACGCATCTTCGAGCACGAAGAGCCCCCAGCGCTGTGCTATGTTCCATATGGTTTCTAGGCCAGCAGGATTTCCGGCAAAGTCCACCGGAATCACTCCTTTAATTCCGGAGCGCCGCCTTGGGTCCTCTAGGACGCTTTCGAAGGCGTGGGCATCGATGTTGAGCGTCGTTGAGTCGATGTCAGCGAACCGCACGTCCGCGCCGCTCGCCAATTCATCAACCACGCCCTCAAGCTCAGCCATCATTTCCACCGAGGCCACGTTCAGCCCTGCTTCGGTGCGAAACGTCACGTTGGCCCGTTTGCCCAGGCGATCCAAAACTACATGCGTATGATCACTCATTGCCAAGTCCTTCAGATTAGGACGTTCTGCTAAACGGCAAGCCTACGGCATGCTTCATCGAACTGACGTCGTCGTTGAGCAGACTGCCTCTATCCTACCCAGCGAATGCGCACGCTGCAAACATGTGCGGCACTGCTCAGGCGAAGCGAACTGCTGACCGCTGACCGCTAACCGCTGACTGCTGACTGCTGACCGCCGACCTCACCACGCCGCCAGATCGCCCACGATTTCCTCGACCAGGTCTTTCATGGTCACGATGCCGATGCAATTGCCCCAGCGATCCACGACCACGCCGAACGTCCGGCGGGCCTCGCGCATGTCGTACAGCGCCGCCGACACCGACGACTGCGGGCGCAGCGTACACGGCGCGGTCATCAGTTCGTCGATCGTTCTGCTCTTCGACTGCCCGAGGAACTCATACACGTCGATCACGCCGACGACCTTGCTGCTCCGGGTCCCGATCACCGGGTAGCGGGAGTATCTGTGGCGTCGCATCACCGGCAGAATGTGATCGCGCGTCGCGTTTCGCGGCAGCATCACTGCCTTCGACGCCGGCACCATCACCGAACCCACCGACACATTCGAGAGCGACAGCACGCCGTCGAGCAGATTCGATTGCTCATCGGTCAACACGCCCTCCGCCACGCCCTCTTTCAGCAGCGAGAGCATCCTGCTGCGCGGGTGCATGGCCGGTTCCCAGTCATCCGTGCCGTGCCACCAACGCAGCGTGCATCGGGTCAGCCATTTCAGCACCGGCACTGCGCCGCACCACCGAAACATTCGGTCGAACACCGCCAGCGCCCAACTCGCCCGCGTCATCAGCGGATTGGCCTGCTGCCGAAACCAGTTCTTGGGCAAGATCTCACCGAAAGTGAGGACGATCGGCGTGAGGATCAGCGTCGTGTACAGTTCCAGCTCTCGATCGCTCCAGTCGGTCGCCAAGCGGGCCAGAAACATGGCTGTAAAAATCGTGGTCAGGTAGTTCGCCAGGTTGGTGCCCATTAGAGTGACGCTCAAGATACCCGCGCGATCTTCCAGCAATCGCCGCAGCCGAACGGAACCGCGGTGCCCCTGATTGCTGCGCAGTTGCAGGCGTACCGGGTTCACGCGGTACACGCCGGTCTCGGCGCCGGAGAAGAAGCCAGACAAGAGCAAGAACACGACAATGGGCGCCAGCAGCAGATAGGTCATTCTTCTGGCTCCTGCCCGCCGTCCAACTCGACCCGCACCCGCTGCACTCGCTTGCCCTTCATTTGTTCCACCGTCAGCCGGGCCTCACCGATGTGCAATTGGTCACCCTCGCGCGGCAGTCGGCCTAGTTTCGCGGTAACCAAACCCCCCAGCGTCAGAATGCGATAATCCGGATGCACGATGCCGAACGCCTCGTACCACGGCTGAATGTTGACTTGGCCCGCCATTCGGAACGACCGCGGGCCGATCTGCTCAACCAGCACCGCCTGATCGTGAGGCTGCTCGATGTCGCCGACGATTTGCTCGACCACGTCCTTCATCGTCACCAGTCCTGCCACGCCGCCGAATTCGTCCACGACGATGGCGAACTGCGTCCGCGATTCGCGAAAGTGGGCCAGCAACTTGTCGGCTGTCATTTGCTCGGGCACGAACCCGACCGGCTGAACCAGCTTCGCAAGCGGCACGTCGGCGTTCAAGTAGAGATCGCGGGCATGGATCAGACCCATGATGTGGTCCACGTCTCCTTCATAAATCGGGATCCTCGTGTGTCGGCGCGTGCGTAGCATGGCCAGCAGTTCGTCGCGCCCGTCGGCCAGATCGAAGGCCGCTATATCAACACGCGGAATCATAATCGAGGCCACGCGCGTAGAAGCGAGCGCCACAACTTCCTGCAGCATGTCGTTCTCGCGAGGAGCGATGGCGCCGCTGTATTCGTCGAGATCGACCAGGGCTTTGAGTTCGTCAACGGTGACCTTCCGCGCCCCGCGATCGGGTCCGCCGACCAAGAGCCGGCTCAGCGGCACAACCAGCAGATATTCGAGCACGACGCGCAGCGGCGTGAGCACCGTCTGCAAGGCCCCGATCAACAGCGCGACGGGCGGGGCGATCGTCGAAGCCACCGAAATTGCGAAGGTCTTGGCCAGCACCTCGCCGATGACGATCACGAGCATAACCGTCACCAGGCCCCACACGGAGGCGAGCACCGGATTGAACTGGCCGAGGTGCTCCGAGATCACGTAACTGCTGGCGAAGATGAGCACGTTGACCGTCGTATTGCCCATCAGAATCGTCAACAGCACCTTACGCGGGTCGCTCATCAGCCGGGCGACCATACGCTGGAGTCGGTGGCTGCTGTTGTGGAATTGCCCGAGTTGATACTTGCTGAGCGAAAACAGAGCCGTCTCGCTGCCCGACAGAATCGCCGAACAACAAAGCAGCACTGCAAGCAATAGAAAAGAAGTGATCACCGGCGTTCGACGTTACACAAAATACTCAGAAGAACTAACCGCAGAGATCGCGGAGAGCGCAGAGAGTATATTTTGAAATTTCATCTCCGAATTCCCTCTGCGCCCTCTGCGCTCTCTGCGGTTAGTCTTCTCCGTTACTTTAGCAATGCCAAAATATCCTGGAATGTCCCGCGCTCCGCTTTCAGCCCATTGAGTATTTCGCGAGTCTCTGCCACCACTTCCACCGGGGCGGAGCGGACATAATTCTCATTGGCCAGCTTGGACTCCGTGCCCTTGATTCGTTTATCGAGCTGGCCGACGGCTTTTTCGATGCGTTGCCGTTCCTGGGCGTCGTCGTCGATGACGTCGTGTACGAAAATCTGCAAGTCGCCCACAATTTGAATCGCCGATCGATCGGGCCGCCCCGCCGCCGGGTCGATTGTCAGATCGTCAATTCGGGCCATGCGCTTTAGAATATGGGCCTCTTCTTGAAGCCGCGCCGTCCGCTCAGCGGTGGTCTTGATCGTGACCGCCACACTGTCCTTCGGCGCGATGCCGGCTGTGTTGCGCACCTCGCGAACGGCCCGCGTTGCATTCTGCAAATCTTGGAACGTCTCAGAGACTTGCGCATCATCCAGCGCCGGATAACCCCCCGCCGGAGGATACATCGCGATCGTCAACACCTCACCCGGCGAACCGCTCCCCGAGCCGCGGCCTTCAGGCTGCGGGCCCTCGTGCTGAGGTTGGGCGCAGGACCCCGGAAACACAATCCCCACGCCATCCACGCCCGGCAAACCGCGCTGCGGCGCGATTTCGTTCAGCGTCTGCCACAATCGTTCCGTAATGAACGGCACAATCGGGTGTAACAACCGCAACACTTGATCGAGGCAAAACGCCAAAATCTGCCGCGCCGCGGCGGCAGCGTGATCTTCGGCGATGCGGTACTTGACCATCTCCAGATACCAATCACACAGCCGACTCCAAAAGAAATCCCGCAGGCCGATGGTCGCCCGGCTGTATTGGTAGTTGGCCAGCGCCTCGTGCGTGGAGCGGATCACCGCCGACAGTTCCGCCAATATCCAGCGATCCTCCGCCGGAAGATCGGAGCGCGTCAGCGTTTGCGGTTCGGCGCCGTCGAGGTTCATGAACGCGAAGCGGGCTGCGTTCCACAGCTTGTTGGTGAAGTTGCGGGCGGCTTCGAACTTGTCCGAGACCATCAGCGCCAAGCCCTTTTCTTCCTGAACCGCTACGTCCGCCCAGCGCGTAGCGAATTCCTTCTTGCAGTGTTTGCACGCCAGCACCTTGACTGGGTTGCCGCCCCGCTCGAACATGTTGTTCGCCGTTTGCGGTGTGGTCTTTTCGCAATGCGGGCAGCGATACTCGACCGGCATACGAATATCCTGCGTCTCGGTAGTCATCGCCGCCACGCCAAAGCGCAGAGCGTCAGCCCCGAAAACCTCGATGATATCCAGCGGGTCCACACCGTTGCCTTTGGACTTACTCATCGTCACGCCGCGGCCGTCGAGTATCTTGGGATGGATGTACACCTCGTGGAACGGTTTCTTCCCGATGTTGTACAACCCAGCGAGCACCATACGCACGACCCACAGCGTAACAATATCCCGCGACGTAATCAGCACGCTGGTGGGATAGTAATAATCCAACAACGACGCGCTGCCCAACGAGCCGCGAGCTTCAGCTCGCGCGGACTCCCGATCCTGATCGACGCCCTCCGGCCAACCCAAAGTACTATGCGGCCAAAGCGCCGAACTGAACCACGTGTCGAGAACATCTTCATCTGGAACCAAGTGATAGAGAAGACGGCGCATTTTCACACGCGCGTCGTAGCGAGGATCAATGGATGAGATGGCCTCAACATATCGATCTTTCACACCTTGGCCGACTGCGCGGCCCCAACCCATTCCGGATCGGACATCGTCGAGCTGTTTGGAAGCATGCTCCGTAAGGGGGCAAATGAAGCAGAATGAAGGTGAACATTCGTCTTGCGCAGACACGACGAACTGTCCTTCGCAGTCACTAGCCTTTGCCAATTCTTCGAGGCACTCCTTGAGTTCAGACAATAGCTGGCTTTGCCTCGCCCTGATAGCGACGAGGCTGCTCATGGCGCCTATCCTCCCTGACGAGAAAGTAGCCTTCCAGACCGGAATCCGATGTCCCCACCACAGTTGTCGTGAGATGCACCAGTCGCGTTTTTCGCCGAGCCAGTCGAGGTAGGCGTGCTTGTAGCGCTCGGGGACGAAGCGGACCGAACCATCACGCACCGCCTCCAGCGCCGGGTCGGCGAGCTTGTTCATGCTCAGGAACCATTGATCCGAGAGGTACGGCTCGATCTGCGTCTTGCTGCGGTCGGAGTGGCCGACGTCGTGCTGGTGGTCTTCGATCTTTTCGATGAGGTCGAGTTCTTCCAGATCGCGCAGGACGGCTTTGCGGGCTGCGAAGCGGTCCATGCCGGCGTACTTGTACTTTCCGTCGGCTGAGTTGCCGTTTTCGTTGATCGTGCCGTCCGGGTTGAGGATGTTAATCATGGGCAGGTTGTGCCGTAGGCCGACCTCGTAGTCGTTGGGATCGTGGGCGGGCGTGATCTTGACGCATCCGCTGCCCCGCTGCGGGTCGGCCCACTCGTCGGCGATGATCGGAATCTCACGGCCCATCAGCGGCAGGATGACCGTCTTGCCGACCAAGTGCTTGTACCGCTCGTCATTCGGGTTCACTGCGACGGCGGTGTCGCCCAGCATCGTTTCCGGTCGTGTTGTCGCGATGACGACGTAGAGTGGGTCGGAATCCACATTCTCATTCCGGCCGGCAGAGACGCCGGCCGCTACATCTTTCAGCGGATATTTGAAGTGGTAGAACTTGCCTTTGACGGTCTCGTGATAGACTTCGTCGTCGGCGACGGCGGTTTGCAGTTCGCAGTCCCAGTTGACCAGGCGCTTGCCGCGGACAATGTAGCCGTCTTTGAACAGCTTGAAGAATGTCTCGCGGACGGCGCGGCTGCAACCTTCGTCGAGCGTGAAGCGCGTGCGCTCGAAATCGCACGAACAACCCATGAGCTTGAGCTGGCTGATGATGCGGGTTTCGTAGGCGTCCTTCCATTTCCAGATGCGCTTGACCAACTCTTCCCGGCCGATGTCGTGGCGATTCAGATTCTCTTCTTCCTTGAGGCGCTTCTCGACCACTGCTTGTGTGGCAATGCCGGCGTGATCGGTGCCGGGCATCCACAGGGTGTTGTGGCCCATCA
>JACZTW010000196.1 GCA_022573485.1 Planctomycetota bacterium | reverse complement strand
CAAGGACTACCCAGGGTCCCATCAATAGCGCGAAACAGGCCACACCAGTCAGCAATCGCGTCGCGCGCGCCCTCAATGGTCCGCGATCGAAAAGCAAAAGCATGACCGTGAAATGGGCCGCAAAAAACGGCAACCCGTAGGGCTTCGCGAGTCCTGCCAGCCCGCCGAGCAAACCCACACGAACAACGGCCGCCACTGAGGGCGACACGCAAGCCCGGTAGGACTCGGCAAAGTAAAGCGTCAGCAACCCGGCAAGAAGGAGATCAGGCGTAGTGTAGGGAACCCAGGGACTGACCAGCAGAGCCGCCGCGAGCTGTACGGCGGTGGACAGTGATCCGGTCAGACCCACCGAGATTCGGAGGCGGTGGACGCCGACGAGGACGAGCCCGCCGGCGATCAGGTTGATGACCTTGATCGCCAGAATCCCATTGGCCCCGATGGCAAGGCAGGGCACCAGCAGCCACGACAGCAGCGGCCCCCAATGGAAGGCAACGGCGAGATCCAGGTCTCCTTCCAGGTAGTAGCCGGCAATGCGGATGTAAGCGATGCCGTCCGGGCCGATGAGGTGGCGTGCGACCGCGATAAACGCCACGCCGAGCGCAGCGTAAAGTGCAAGCGACGCCAGCAGCACTACCCGTGAGTTGCTGGAAGCGGAGGGTACGCCAGGACTCATCATAAACACCTAAATCGCCCAGCCGCCTAATGTGAGCTTGGTTTGTAAGTGGTGGCCGAGGATTTCAGCCGAACGCCGGTGTGCCTTTTCTTAGCCCCCGGCTTTTCTTGTCGCTTGGGCGTGTCAGCCTTGATATAGATGGGCGCCATGCCCGACGGCGATGAGGGGGATGGCGGTTGCAGTTCAGCGATGCACTTACTCGCTACCAGAAACACCAGCGTTGCGCGTTTGGAGTTGGACGTAACTCTTGTGAGAGTGCTTGCCGGTCTTCAAGTTCGTACGCGGTGCTTCGACAACGGCGGTGGCGTTGTGCAGGGCGCCCCGGGCCAGCTCTGGATCGAGTCGAATTCGCTCTTTGCCCTCTGGCAAGGCGGCGTTCGTCGCCTCAGCGGCGACGCGGTCTTCTTTCTTCCGCCAAATCCAGGAGAGAAGGCCTTTGCAGATATCCCAAATCATCGCGATGTCGCCACCACCGGCCATCATACGCGTCAAGCGCCAGACTTGCTTCGGCCTGAAGTAGAATTCGCGGAACGCCCGCTTGGTGCCGGCGAGAATCTTGTCGGCGGACAGTTCGTCATAGTGCATTACGACCGCGTCATTCATATCAAAGTGCGACCAGTCACTCGTATCGAGCCAGCCGTTGGCGACAGCTTGGAAATAGAAGTCGGTCCCGGCGTATGGCACGGCGACATGAAACAGGGCGATGTCCAGCGGAAGGTTCTTCGCAAAATCGATCGTCTCCCGCATGGTTTCCTCGGTCTCTTCGGGCAAGCCGATTATGAAATAGCCCCAGGTCTTGATCCCGACCCTGTCGAGCATCCCGACCGTCTCGACGGCGTCTTCGACCTTGGCGTCCTTCTTGCAGGCATCGAGGACTTTCTGGGAACCGCTCTCGATACCCATGGCGACCAGCCAGCAACCCGCCTGTTTCATCTTGCGGGCCATTTCCTCGTCGATGGTATCGACGCGGCTGTTGCAGGCCCATTTGAGCTTGATCCCCCTCTCGATGATCAGGTCGCACATCTTCATAACGCCGTTACGGTCGTACGTGAAGAGGTCAGCCAGAAAGACCACCTTATGCACATCATGCTCGGCAAGGTACTCGATCTCTTCAATGATGCTCTCCGCCGAGCGATAGCGGACTGAACTGCCCCAGACCACCCCTTCAAAGCAGTAGGTGCAGCGATAAGGGCAACCACGGTTAGTCAGCAGCCACACATATCGCTTGCCGATGAACGGCATCCTGTATTTATCCAGCGGCAACAGGTGCTGCTTTGGGATCGGCAGTTCATCCAGGTGCTCCACTAGAGGCCGGTCCTCATGCACGACTATATCGCCGTTATGTCGAATGGCCGTACCGAGACAGCCCTCCAGGGATCTTCCTTCGCGAACCCGATCCAGGACGTCACGGAAAGTGAACTCCGGCTCATGACGGATTACCATGTCCAGCTCGGGAATCAAATCGAGTGTATTCTTCGGCACGGCCGAAGGGTGGGTGCCTACAGCGATCGTAAAAGCGCCGACTTCCTTGGCCATCTTGATGCCGCGTGCGTCCACATCGAAGGTTGTTCCGGTAACGTAGCTGACGTAAAACCCAGGATGCTTCTCTCGAATCGCCTTCTCAAACTCAGCGCAGCTCATTTCTTCTGCGATGGCGTCGATGATCTCGACTGACATATCGTCCGGGACCATGGCTGCGATGTATGCCAATGAGGTCTGTGGCCAAATGATCCGCTCACGGCTCTTACGACCCCAGCGACAGATGTCACGGATGTAGATGTGACCATCGGGCGATGGCGGATTGACGATCAACACATCAATTTGAGTTATCGATCCCATTGCTCAAAAACCTCCTTCTCTTAGTCCATCGCGGCAGCGGCCGCCTGTGCTGTCATTACTTCTTCATCGGACATTTCCGCAGCCGCGGATTCGGTGTCCTTGGAAAGTAGGTAATCGCCCAGAAACAAGGCATCCATGCCGGTCTTGACGTAGCATTCGATGGCTTCTTCCGGAGTATTCACAATCGGCTCCCCTCGGATGTTGTAAGAAGTATTGAGCACGCAGTAGACGCCAGTAATATCGCCAAAGCACTCGATCAACTCGTGATACTTGGGATTGTGTTGTTTGTTCACCGTCTGCACGCGGGCTGTCCCATCCACGTGGGTGATGGCTGGAATCTTTGACTTCATTTGTTCCTGGACGTCGTAAACCAGGATCATGTACGGAGAAGGGTAATCGACAGTGAAGTAATCACCGCAGCGCTCTTCGGGCACAGACGGGGCGAAGGGGCGGAACGACTCCCTAAACTTAACGCGGGCGTTGAGAATGTCTTTCATTTCGGCTCGGCAGGGATTTGACAGTATGCTGCGGTTTCCGAGGGCCCTGGGTCCGCATTCCATCCTGCCCCGGAACCAACCAACGATCTTTTCTTCTGCCAGCATCTGTGCCGCCCGAGCAGGGGCGTCGTAGACTCGTCTCGCGCGAAGTCCCGAACGAACAAGCGCGTGCTGCATTTCCTCGTTGTCATAGCTCGGGCCCAGATAGGCGTGTTCCATGACGTAGCTCCGCGGGTTTCGGAGCTGATTGTTCCACAGCCAGTAGCAGGCGCCGATACTGGTGCCCGCGTCGTTGGCGGCAGGCTGTACCCATACGTCGCGGAATGGGCCCCGCTCCAGTAGGTGGCCATTCATCACGCTATTGAGGCAGACGCCTCCAGCTAGACAAACGACCGGGAGCTTCGTTTGCGCTACCAGCCAATCGGCCATGTGAAAGCACACTTCTTCGATTCGCAGTTGCAACGCCGCCGCAATGTCTTTGTAGTGCTGCGTAAGCTCACCGTTTTTGGCGCGAGCAGGCCCGAAGACGTCGATGAACTTCTGACTCATCCAGTGAGGCCGACCTTTCAAGTGATACTCGAAGTAACTTAGGTCGACGCGGTAACCGCCATCTTCCGTACAGACGATGATCTTGCGAAACTCATCGATGTACCGGCTTGGGTCGCCGTACGGTGCCAATCCCATGACCTTGCCTTCGCCACTGGCAAAGAGGAAGCCCAGGTAGTCAGTCAGGCCGCCGTAGACGAGGCCCAACGAGTGAGGGAAGTTGATCTTCTTGAGGCATTTGAGGTTGAGCCCATCGCCATAGCCTAGCCACGTGCAGCACCATTCCCCTGCTGCATCGATCGACATAATGGCTGCCTTCTCGAAGGGCGAGGTCAGGAAAGTGCTTGCTGCGTGGAGTACGTGGTGTTCAGCGAAGTGCACCTGCGTTTTGTTGTGGTCTAGCCCAAGCTGTTCGCGGACGGTCTTCTTGATTTTCAGCATGGAAAAAAACTTGTCGTTGCGGCTCCGAATCAAGCCAACGGACCACGGGAAGTAGCGCATGACATGGCCGAACCGGCCCCCCAAACCGAGATAGGGGTTCCAGTAGTAGACAACATGATCTAATTCGTTCGGCGAGATACCTGCTTCTTTGCAGCACCAGCGCATCGCGTTGATCGGAAAATCCAGCACGTGCTTTCGCCGCAAGAACCGTTCTTCCTCGACAAACCCGATCATCTCCCCGTCGCGTATGATCGCCGCTGCCGCGTCGTGCCCGTAGCAGTCAAAACCAAGAATGTACATACGTCTCCTCCTTTAAGCCATTTCATAGTCACGCACTGGCGGGAGCCGCGGGCTTGCCCGCGCGATTCTCCGGTGTGTCGTACATTTCCCTGTCATGAACAGTCGCGTAGGTTGGAATCTACGGCTCTTCTTGATCAAGCGTTGCCCAGGTTGAAGCCTGCTGCTTTCTTGTCATGCAATAGGTTGGCCGGCGCTCGGCAGAGACGCTGGTTCCACAAGGGTGCACGGTGGAGCGAAGTGCTCAGACCTGAGCAATCCCACTTCGCGTTGCCACGCGATGGCCTTGGGCAGGCCGCCGGAAAGCGGAGTGGTTGGTTCGTAGCCGAGCAGTTCGCGGGCGGTGCTGATGTCGGCGACATAGCGCGTGACCTCGCCCGGGCGCGAGGGCTCGAACGTGGCCTGCGGCGTTCTGCCCAGGCACATGCCGATCATGTTCACCAGATCGAGCAGCGACGCGCCCTGGCCGCAAGCGAGATTGACGGTTGCCTTGGTGATTTTGCCACCCACCAGCGCGTCGATCCCTTTCACCACGCCCTGTACGCAATCGTCGACGTACGTAAAGTCGAGCGTCTTGTCTTTGCCGTACACGGTGATGGGCTGGTCATTGGCGATGCGCTGGATGAACAGCGGGATGACGCGCTCCATGCGTTGGGCGTCGCAGTCGTATCGGCCGTAGACGTTCGAGAAGCGGAAGACCAGATGCGGCAAACCGTAGCATTCGCCGTAGGAGTAGATCAGCGCTTCGCTGCCGATCTTGGTAGCGCTGTAGGGCGATTCGGCGACGATGAAGTCGGCTTCGTGCTCGACGGTGATCCAGCGGTGGATGTCGCCGTAGACCTCGCGGCTGGAGCCGAAGATGATCGGCGTTTTGGTGCGGCGGCAGTACTCGAGCGCGTTGAAGAGCATGGTGATGTTCTCCATGGCCCGCTCGGGATGCTCGACCAGTTCGAAGACCTTGGCATAAGCCGCCAAGTGCAGCACGACGTCGTATTTCGTCTTGCTCGGCAGGTCGGTGGGCGCGCACTTACTGAGGTCGAGGAGGGTTGTTTCGATGCGGTCGGTCCAAGTGTTGGCGCGTTTGTCAATGCCGTGTACCGTGTCGCCCCGCTCAAGCAGCGCCAGCCCGACGTTCGTACCAATCTGCCCGCTCGAACCCGTTATGAGAACTTTCATCGACCTTCTTTCTACTGAGTACCGGTTACTGACTACTACTGACAAACTCGTCTTCAATCAAACCGCACACAATGTGATAGGCAAGCTGATGCACTTCCTGCACGCGATCGCTGTCGGTGTGCTCTGCCATCAAACAAATATCACACAGCGCCCGAAGCTCGGCACCCTCTTTCCCCGTGAAACCGATCACCTTCGCGGCTTGCCGTTTAGCAGCCTTCACAGCCTTGATGATGTTTGGCGAACTGCCAGAAACGCTCAGCGCCCACACCACATCGCCCTCGCGCACAAGCGCTTCAACCTGCCGCGCGAAGACTTCCTCGAACCCATAATCGTTACTGATTGCCGTCAGCGCCGAGGTATCGGTAGTCAGCGCCATCGCCGGCAGCGCCGGCCTGTCATGCTGCTTGAACCGCCCGACCAGTTCCGCCGCGATATGCTGCGCGTCCGCCGCACTTCCGCCGTTGCCCAACACATACACCCGCCGCCCAGCTTTGAAGGCCTCAACTATCGATTTGGCGATCTGTTCAATCATGGAGGCGTAAGTCTTGAGCTTCTCCACGGCTGACAGGTGGTCGTCCAGTTGTTTGTCGATCGAGGTCGCCAAGCTGCAACTCCTAGTCGCGCTGAATCCGGTCCAGCATCTCCGTTGTGCTGAAGCCCTCTCTGAGCTTGGCCAGGACGACTTTTCCGCCGTTGGCTTCGACGAATTCGGCGCCGGCGATGGGCTTGTCTTTCCAGTCCTCGCCTTTGACCAATACGTTCGGCTTGACGGCGTGGATCAGGTTTTCGGGGGTGTCTTCGTCGAACAGGACGACGTAGTCGACGGCTTCGAGTCCGCCGAGGACGGCGGCGCGGTCCTCTTGGGCGTTGATGGGGCGGTCGTCGCCTTTGTTGAGGCGGCGGACGGAGTCGTCGGTGTTCAGGCCGACCACGAGCACATCGCCGTGCTCGGCGGCTTCGGCCAGATACTCGACGTGGCCTCGATGCAGGATGTCAAAGCAGCCATTCGTAAAGGCTACCGTCTGGCCTCGGTCGCGCCGGAGCGTGAGTTCGCTGAGCAAGTCGTCCAGCGAGCGCAATTTGCCGACGCGGCGGTGATGTTCGATGCGCAACTCGGCGAGCACTTCATCACGGGTGATCGGCACGCAGCCGAACTTCTCGACCTCGAGCCCGCCGGCGATGTTGGCCATCTGCACAGCTTGTTTGAAGTCGGCCCCCGCCGCGACCGCGGCAGCCAGCATGGCCAGCACGGCGTCGCCGGCGCCGGTGTTGTCATAAATGGCGCGGGGTTTGGTCGGAATGTGTTCGATGGCGCCATCGGCACGGGCCAGGATGGCCCCATCGCGATCGACGGTGACGACGACGGAGTCCAGCTCCAACTCGGCAGCCAGCCGCGCCGCAGCCGCGCCGACATCCTCAAGCGTGTCAAACTCGCTTCCCGCCGCAACCGCCAGTTCGTTGCGGTTCGGCGTCAGGCAAGTGGCGCCGCGATAGCGGCTGAAATCGGCGATGGCCGCCGGATCGATAAGGGTCTTCTTGCCCGCGCGGCGTGCCGCGGCCACAATCTGGGCGACGAGATCGCCTTTGAACAAGCCCTTGTTGTAGTCTTCGATGCAAACCACATCGACCTGGTCGATGAGCTTGCCGACGACCTTCATCAGGAAATCAGCATGGTTCTCGCTGATCGGCTCGGGGTTCTCGCGATCGAAACGCAGAAGCTGTTGGCGGTGGCGATGCTGGGCCAGGCCGATGAACCGTGTTTTCGTGGTCGTCGGGCGATCTTTGGTCTTCATCACGCCGGTGCAATTCACGCCGATCGAGTGCAGCAACTCCGACAGGCGCAGGCCCGCGGCATCGTCGCCCACGAGTCCGCAGCAATAGACCTCGGCCCCCAGAGCGCGAAGGTTGGCGGCCACGCTGCCCGCCCCGCCGACACGCTCCTGCTCATCGACCGCCCGCAAAATCGGCACGGGCGCTTCGGGACTCATGCGCTCGGCATCGCCGTACAAATAGCAATCGAGCATCAAATCGCCCACCAGCAGCACACTGTGGCCGGCGAGGCGCTCTGCGAGTTGAATCAGATCGGAATCCATGGGTCAGTATTCAGTAGCCGGTACTCAGTAGCCGGTAGCCAGTAAAGTC
>JACZTW010000195.1 GCA_022573485.1 Planctomycetota bacterium | reverse complement strand
CGTTCCTGGCCGACCGGGGCGTGGGCTCGGACATTCATTACCCCATCCCTCTGCACTTGCAGCCGTGCCTGCGCGACCACGGCAATGGCGCGGGCGATTTCCCCGTTGCGGAGCGAGCCGCCGCCGAGGTGCTCTCGCTGCCGATTTACCCGGAGTTGACTCCCGAGAAGATCGAATACGTAGCCGATTGCATCTGCCGGTTCAGCGGCGACGCTTGAAACGCCGGATCGTCCGCAGGCCCACAACGCCCACGAAACACATTCCAAGGGAGACTGCGCCGCAGCTTCCCGCACCGGCCCCACACAAACCGTCGGCGTCGCCGATCACGTTATCGACCGCGAATTCGTTCTGAAGTACCAGTTCCGCGGTCCCACGTTCGCTGAGCCATTCCGTCTTGCTGACCGATAGCTGATCCAGCACCGGTGCAGTGAAGGTCTCGGTCGGCGGCAGGCCTTCTCCTTTGAGTACGACCTCGCCGTCGCGATCGGTGCCCTCGCCCAACGTCAACGACCAGCTTGTCCCGGCAAGAGCGCTGCATTCGATCTTCAGAGTGGCGTTGCGCTCCAGCGCCTGATCATCAAGATCCGGATTGAATGAGAACACTGGGTCGAGCGTCATTTCGTCGGCTGACAACGTCGTGAAGAAGCGTGTCATGTACGGATCGCCGGCAAACACGGTCAATGTTTCGGTGAGCGGCTCGATGATATCCGACTGAATCATTGCTTCGATATCGGCCCGGGCTGCGGCGAGTTCCGCATCGCTGAAAACCTCCGCCAGGAGGGCGCCGGACTGATAAGTGAACTCGTCAACTCCCTCGGGAAGCGGTAGCTCCCGACGCAGCATTTGGAGAATCTGGACGCTCTGAAACGCAAAACCCAAACCCAGCTCGTCATAGAACGACTGGTTCGTGGCGAGCGCTTGCAGTCTTTCGAGTTCGGCGCTGTAGGCTTCGTCATTCGGCAGTTGATCCAGCAGATCCGGCAGACGGCCCGCGAAATCGGTTGCGAAACCCTGGCCCCCCGCTTCATTCATGGCCGTCGTAATGAGATTTTGGTAGCTCGCGTAGGCCGTTGTCGTGCCGAAGTACCAATTGACGAGCGTGTAGTTGACCGTGACGTGGAGATAATTCAGCGGAACTGCGCGGGCTTCGCCGAGCAGCCACACCAGCACGCCCATATCATCCTCCGCTGCTACCGCCGTCAGGCGGATCGGAATCATAGGCTTGTCCGACTGATACTTCATGATCAGCGGCCGGATGTCGCCGACGCCTTGATCCTGCCGCAGCTTCAGCGCCACGAAGTTCATGCCCTCTTCAACATAGGGCTCGATCAATTCCTGGCCGCGGTCGGACAAATCATAGTCGTTGTCTTCCAGCCACTGTGCCATCGCTGCGGGATCCTCGCTGCTCACCACCTGCACGTCGAACGGCCCGACTACAGACTCCGAGACGACGGTGACCCCATCCGCGGCATCCTCACCCTCTGACTCCCCGGGCGCTCCCAAGAACCCCAGCCCCTGAAGCAAGTCGAAGCTGGAGCAGGCTGCACCCTCAATCCTGAGATTGAACTGAGGCCGGGTGGCCCTTTCGAGCGACTGGAACAGCACATCGCTGCCCGTGGACAACTCCGGCACGCCCGGCACGGGCACCACCCACGAGAAATCCTCGGCAACGCCGACGTACTGGATCAACACGACGGCCGTAACTTGATCCCCGTTCTGGCGGAAAATGATTTGCTCGGCAACCTGATTGATCGGCACCGCCTGGCAAAAGAACCCGCCGCAGGCTCGAGCTTCGTCCACCATATTGGGCAGGCGAACGAGCACCGAGGCAAGAGCGGCCAAGACGACCGCGACAGTTCCAACGAATAGGGTTCGCAAGACACGCATGGCATATACCTCCAATCAGGATTACAAGACCCGAAGCCAAGCAACTCTGCCCATTGTGGTCCATCCCGGTGGCCAGTCAATCAGACTTCCAGAAAACCGATTGTCCGTGGCAACCGCCGCAGGCGGGTCGGAGCCGCTCGTACGCCGCATCCCAGGTGCGTCAGATCAAGCCGCCCAATCGCCCAGCTCAGGAACCGCCGAGATTCCACTCACTTGCGCATAAAAAACGAGGTCAATCCAAAAGGACTGACCCCGCACACTAAGTAAGACTGTAGCGCGATCGCATTACAGCGCTTGACGCCATGCCCTTGGCACAGCGGCATCAGACTCGGCGAACCTGAATACCGAACTAGTCGGCGAACAGGTCGAAGATGCCGTCATTGTCTGTCAGGAACTCAAGCGCCGTGAAAGAAACGGCGTTCTCGAGCAGGCCCGACCACAGGCCATTGATGCCGCAGCCGCCAAACTGTAGTACCACAGCACCCAGAGCAAAATAACGGAACTTATTCCAGAACTTGAGCATGTTAATGCCTCCTCAAAAAACGGACTGTCATTTCCAAACTTCAAAGCTCGCACCGGACGAGCAAGAATTCAGAGCCACCTTAGGCTCATCAACATTTCCTTAGGAATCCGCGAACAGATCCACAATTCCGTCGTTGTCCAACAGAAATTCAAAGCTGGCGTGCTTGACGCCATCGATCAGAAAATCCCGGGCCACGCCGCTACCCAGGCAACCAAAGAACTGGAACACCATAGAGAGACACAGCAAAACGCCGCATTTTCTCACCAGCCTCTTCATCACAGATGCCTCATATTCCCTGAACCCGCCACGACCACCGTTGCGGCCGCCGCCTGGTCGGAACATCATATCTTCTGAAGTAACCAAAGGTGCCGGAACTGACCACGCCAATCATCGGTCCGGCTCGTCACGCTCATTGAACCTGCCTGCGACAACCCCGACGCGGCGAACTGAGTTCTACCATCACGTCCTCTGGCCCCAAGCCGTTGGCAGGTGTCGTCTCTGTACTGAATCGTCTCCAAACGTCGATATTGATCAGATTCGTGATTCACCATGAGAACCCAATCCACTGTCCCCTGTTTCGGGTTCCCAATGACCGGGGAATTATGACGATCTGCTCCTCACGACGCAAGGCTAAATTCCAACCAAATCGCACTTTTTTCTGATGCCACAAATTCCTTGATTCCCCGCCAAATTGCTGAATCTATCGGGATAATGGGCGTGAATTCCTTAACTTGTTTGCCCCTCAAGGTTTGGCTCAGCCCGACTTGACGCCGCACCAGCAACCGCTGAAAATTTCTCCGATGATCTCAACATCTTGCCTTGCAATACATTAGATTCTTTTTGGGGGTGCTTGGAGCCTGGGCGACTGAACGAGGCCTCATCCCATGTAGGCAAGCAGATACCGCGCGATCAGTCACGCGTCCCCAGCGTAGATCGAGAACACGAGTCCCAACGTGGTTCGGGCGAACGGGCCCAACATGCCCATTCGGAGCCCGTGGCAGCTCGGAATCGCTATAATCGTATTGTCCTTAGGCGATTTCCGAGCAACACCGTCAAGTGATCCTTGCGAGTGGTCAGGATGAATGACTTTGGAGGATACTGACGATGTTGGCTCGAATGGTTGTCGTACCGCTTCAAATGTGGGTCATCCTCACCGTGATCAGCTTGTCGGTGTTTGCCGGAGCCGCCTTGTGGTATTGTCCGAGGAGCAGGCGTCACTAAGGGGAGTAGGCGCGAAGGCTTGAGGCGCGTTTTTCAACCATCGACGCAGCCGGCCGGCGCCATGAGCATGGAGCCAACGACTCTGACATACCTTCTGGGTTTGGCCGGCACCACGGGCGTCATCCACACACTGATGGGGCCGGACCACTATGTGCCGTTTATCGCCATGGCCCGAGCGCGTCACTGGTCGCTGCCCCGGACGCTGGCGCTCACGCTGGCCTGCGGCGTGGGTCACGTACTCGGCTCGCTCGTCTTGGGTGCGGTTGGCATCGCCGTCGGGATGGCCGTCGGCGGGCTGGACGCCTTCGAATCGGCCCGCAGCCACATCGCCGCTTGGCTGATGCTCGGATTCGGGCTGGCCTACACCGTCTGGGGCGTGCAGCGGGCCATCCGCAACAAACCGCACAGACACCTCCACGTACACGCCGACGGCACGGTCCATGACCACACGCACACCCACGCCGACGACCACGCCCACGTACACACCACCGACGACAAACCGGCATCGATTACGCCTTGGGTGCTGTTCACCCTTTTCGTCTTCGGGGCCTGCGAGCCGCTGATTCCGCAGCTCATGTACCCCGCCGCCCAGGGAAGCTGGTGGGCGCTCGTGCTGGTGGTCGGCGTATTCGCAGTCGGCACCCTCAGTACAATGACGCTCTGCGTCGCGGTCGGCTACCTGGGACTCGCGCGTCTTTCGCTTGAGCCGCTGGAGCGCTACGCCCACGCCGCCGCCGGACTGGCCGTCACCACCTGCGGGCTGGCCATCATGCTCGGACTGTAGTCTGTCCATCGTCGTTGGCTCAAGTTGAATAGTTATGAAGCTGGAACCCTACGGGCCGTGGCGCCAGGGCCGTCGCCGCGCAAGCGTCGTGCCTGCATTTGCGCAATCTTATCGATCCTTCTGGCCGTCAAAACGCCACCAGTCCCAAGGGCGTCTTGGAGCTGTTTCAAGGGCACTCAAACTGCAAACAGTCCGAAGGGCGCCGCCCACGTTTAAGTGTTGGCTTTACAAGGCGTTGTGGCGAAGAAAAAGACAGCGCGTCAAGGGACTCCGACCCTCAACATTCAGCGTGGAAGGCAGTGCAGAGAATCGCCGCCGATCACCCACAAGTCCCTTTGCCCTAGCATCTTAACGATTTCGTTTCGATTCGCAATCTGTCGCATACTGTCGCGTTTTTTTTGCATTCTGACGCGGTATTCGAAGCGCAAAACCGTAGAAAACGGTACACGCTTGCAGTGCGTGCATATTGGCCTCACCATGCTCGCCGTCGAGTATGGGGAAGCGCTGCATCATGCATACTGGTCAGGTGCATCTAATGGGCGATCGGGGAACCTTGCACCGGCTCGTTTCGCGACCGTCCTCAGCCGACCCAGGCAACAGCTCGCCCAGGGATTGGCGAGGGTCCAGACGGGAGCGACCGGGCCGAGAGCGCGGGCACCTCACCCTGGAACTTGAGACCAACACAATGAGCCTACTGGGGCGCCGGGCCCCAACTGCCGAGCAGAATAGCGAGGTCGAATGCCTCAACGTCACAATCGCCGCTCAGGTCAGCCGGGCACGCCTCGGTTGGGTCGCCAGAACTGTGTGCGGGACAAGTGTCTGGAGGGCTGCCCGGCGTGCAAGGTTTCGGACACGGTGCCCACGAGCCGAGCAGAAGCGCCAGATCAAAGGCATCCACCTTGCCGTTGCAGTTCAGGTCGGCCGGGATCGAACCGCCGATCTCCAGCACATGGATCCCCAGGTCCGGCACAGCGCCTTCATTGATGAGTTCATTGTAATAGACGCGGCAGCCATCGGTCAGCAGCACGGCGCCCGGACCCACGTTCAACGTGCCCACATACAAGGCTTCGTCGCAGGCGATGACGCCGTCCTGCTGGTTGTCAAACGTATCGACCACTTCAACGATCGTGCCCGCATCAAGAGTCAACGTCTTCAAGGCGAAGTTGTCCTCCAACCCGATCGGCCAGGGGCCACGATCCTCACCGGCGGCTTCGATGGTCTGGATCGTACCGTTCATTTGCAATTCACCGGAGCCTTCGACGTCGAACCATTCGAAGATGTCCGGGTCGGTGCTGAAGTTGTCGAAATCGCCCTGGAGCAGAACCGCCATGGACGAATCGTGTCTCACACACGCTCGGCCTGTCAGTATGAGGTCTCCCTGGACATTGAGTTCAGCACTATCGGTGATGTTGAGGTCGGGCGGAGCGTCACAACCCTTGTCATCATCTTCGTCCGAGGTCTGCATGTGCAGGTCCCCCTGGACGACAGCTCCCATCAAACCGCTGAGAATCAGCGAGCCGCCGCCACCCTGCTCTAGCGACCCGCCTTGGACCGTAATGCTGCCAGCCTCCAGCGTCGCGTTTAACAGGAGGTCGTTTGGATCCTCCGCATGACAAATCCCGCCCGGCCCGATCGTGACTTCGCCTGCGGCGCTGATCGAATGGCCGTCGCCGATTTGCAGGTCACCCCTCACGAGAACATTGCCTTCGAAAGTGTCGGTGGGATCCAGTACCAAGAGATCACCGTCGGTCACGTGCAACGATGTGTCACTGTCGAGCAACAGACTGTCGATATCCGCATTGACATCGAGGATGACATTGGCACCTGCGCCCGCGATGACCACGCTCTCCAGGGTCGCCGGATCAACCACACCGGGAACCACATCATCCTCCCAATTCACAGCCGTGCTCCACAGATCGTTTTCCTTGGATTCGCCGTCCCACTCCACGCACTCATCCGGCACGCCGTCCAAGTCAAGATCGAGACTGACCTGGCCGTTGCCATCGGGGTCCAACGGATCAACATCGCAGCCGTCAGGAATCTCGTTCACGTTGCAATCGCCACAAAACGCATCGCCCGGCGGGCAGTCGGCGATGTCACACTCGTCGGGAATGCCGTTTTCGTTGCAATCCCCGCTGACTTCACCGTCACCGTCTGGGTCCAGCGGGTCGAGATCACACTCATCGGGGATCCCATTGCCGTTGCAATCATCGCATTCCGGCGCGCCGGCGCATTCGGAAATCTCGCACTCGTCCGGATTTCCGTCCTGATCACAGTCGGGATCGCACTCGTCCGGGACTCCGTTGCCGTTGCAGTCGCTGCATTCCGGTTCGCCCGTGCAGCCCGCGATCTCACACTCATCAGGAATGCCGTCATCGTCACAATCCGGATCGCATTCGTCGGGAATAGCATTTTCATTGCAATCATCGCTCACTTGCTCGTTCCCGTCAGGATCCATCGGGTCGATGTCACAGTCATCAGGAATTCCATTGCTATTACAATCGTCGCTCATACCGCAACCCGCAATGTCGCAAGGGCCGCCGTCCGCGCCACAATCCAACTCGCACTCATCTGGAATATCGTTGCTGTTACAGTCGGCGCACAGCCCGCCGGCGCCCTCCTCGCAGTTCACGGCAGTGAAGGCCCGCGAGACGAGACTGTCGGTGTTGCTGGTCACGGTGAATGCCCGGGCTACGAGACTGTCGGTGTTGCTGGTTACGGTGAAGGCCCGGGCAATGAGACTGTCGGTGTTGCTGGTTACGGTGAAGGCCCGGGACACGAGGGTGTCGCCCGTGCCCTTCTCGCCCGCAGCCAGCGTGAATTGAATGGCCAGCGCCACGCTGAGTATCTTCGCAAAAGCTTTCATCGCAAACCTTCTTCTCCTGGCGTCCCACCCCTTGGGTGGGACGCCGCAGGCACACTACGTCTATGGGCACATGCCCCAGGCCCCGAGTAGAACCGCGAGGTCAAAAGCGGCGATGAGGCCGTCCTCATCGGCATCGAGGCAGACGCTGCCGAGCGTGACCGGTCCCCAGTTGCCCAGCAGGACCGCCAGATCGAACGCCCCGATTTGTCCGTCGCAGTCCGCGTCGGCCGGGCACACGCCGCAGCCTTCGCACGAGTCCGGGACGCCGTTGGCGTCGCAATCGTTGCTTTGTCCACACCCCGGAATGTCGCACGGGCCTCCGGCCTCGCCGCAATCAAGCGCGCACTCATCCGGGATCGCGTCGCCGTTACAATCGGCACACAGGCCCCCGGCACCTTCCTCGCA
>JACZTW010000194.1 GCA_022573485.1 Planctomycetota bacterium | reverse complement strand
CACCACGACCCAACTCACGGCTATCATGCCCTGAGCGGTCAGGATGCGTTCCATGTAGGTTTGAAACTCCTGCTGCCGTTCACGTAGGCTCGCTTGTGTCGTGTTGCCGATGCTCGGTTTGCGCTGGCGTTCTTGCTCGACCAACCGTAGAGCTTCGGCGAGGGGGTCATCGACGTCTTCAACATTCGGTGACGGATCTTCGTCAACCGGCAACCAGCCTGGCGCAGACTGATCGTACAGCTCTAATCCAAAGCCGAAGTACATACCAAAATTGTTCAGCAGAATACGCTGGCTGGCCAGATCGCTCGCGCGTAGGCCACCACAAACCCAGCCGATCAGCACGATCAGGGAACACACCCCCGCAAGCCGAGTGAGAGGCGAGGCCAGTCGCTCGGCGACCTGCGCCTCTTTGAGAAGATTCTCGCTCATTGGCTCGACGTTGCTTCGGAACATGTCAGTTTGAGGGTATCCAATCGCGCGGGCCCACGCTGATAACGTGCCCGCCTTCGGTAATGGGATATTCTTCAAGATATTCGCCGATCGATTCGCGGCTGACCGCATCGACCTCGGCCAGCCTCTGCTCGACGGTGCGTGGCCCGCCGCGATAATCCACGTCGTCCAGCAATTGCCCCAAGCGATAGTAAGGCGACTCGCTCTCGATGGCCAGCGAAGTGCGGCGGCGGTTCTTCACGCGCTGCACCTCCTCGGGGCTCGGGCCGTCGCGGGTCAGCTTCGCGGCTTCAGCGTGCATGGCATCGAAGAGTTGTTCGCACTTCTCCGGGTCGCACTCGCCGGCCAGCACCATCACACCACAGTCTTCATAGTCGATCCGCCATACGGATACGCTCGGCGCGATGCCTTTCTGTTCGATCTCCCAATAGAACCGCGAGTTGTCGCCGCCCAGAATCGACGCCACTGTCTCGGCGCTCTCTTCAAGCGGGTCACAGCCGCCGTTGGACGGGAACACGTGCCCGAGTTCCTGACGGTTGTAGCGCGGATAGACCTTACAAGACTTGCCCGGCGTGAACGTCGGCTTCGATCGGCTGTTTGTCGAAGGCGACGGCTGCCAGTCGCCGCACAGTTCGTCGGCGACATCGATGATCCGTTGCGGTTCGACGTTGCCCGCTACGACCAGCACCAGGTTGTTGGGTGCATAGCGGCGGACAAAGTAGTCGTGCATTTGATCGCGGGTCATATCGCGAACGGTCTTTTCATACCCCAGCACCGGCCAGGACAATGCGTGGCCCGGGAAAATCTGTTCGTTGAGAAAATCATACGCCAGATTCTCCAGATGGTCGTTCGACATGGCGATTTCTTCAAGGATGACGTTTTTCTCCATGTCGAATTCGTCCGGCGGAAGCAGGGACTTCATCATATCCGCCAACAATTCGATTTGCTGCGTAATGCTGTCGGCCCGCACCCACCCATAGTAAAACGTGCGGTCCTTCATGGTGTAGGCATTGTAGGTGCTGCCCAGGTCGTCGAAGTCGATGGTGATCTGGCGCCAGTGTCGTTTGGCGGTTCCTTTGAAGCACATGTGCTCCAGAAAGTGCGACACGCCGGCCAACTCCGGCGTCTCATCGCGCCCGCCGGTACGCGAATAGAAACCGGCCGCCGCGCCTTTGACCTCCGGCATGCGCTCGATCACGATCCGCAGACCGTTCTCCAATCGATGATCCACAAAGGGGCTATTCATACTCACCTCACTTATATCGACGCGGCGACGCCGCGGTTTCACCTACCACAACCTCTTGCTAGTTAAACAGTTATGTTCGCCGGGCCCAGCGTCAGGACGCTCAGCCGATCGCGCGGGAAGCGGTCCAGGTAATCCTTCACGTCGGCAATCGTGACCGACTGCACCATCGCGACCTTGTATTCGGTGGGCACAATCTCGCCGAGCTGGAAAATATCTTCCGCCATCGCGCTGCAATGGGCTCGCGTGATGTCGCCGCGCGTTTCGATCTTTGAAACGATGCCGGTGATGGCCCGCCGCAGCTCGGCTTCTTCCACATCCTCACCCAGCCGATCGATCTCGCGCAGCAGCGTGTGGTAGGTCTTCTCACATCGTTCCGGCTTCGACGACGCGCCCAGATAAACGATGCCGATGCCGCGCGGATGTTCCGTATTGGCGGTGACCCAATAGACCAATCCCTGCTTCTCGCGCACTTCCGTAAACAGACGAGAACTCATGCCGCCCGAGAGAATGCTCATGGTGACTGCTTGTATGTAGCGCTGCGGATCGTTCAGGGGCGCGCCGGGATAGCAGATGCCGATGTGCTGCTGCTCGAGATCCTTTTCGTGGTGGGACACCTGCGGTTCAAACTGATGCGGGAATGGTTCGCGTCCTGCTTTCTGCGCACTCCCCAACTTCCCGAACAGCGCATTGAGTTGGTCCTCAAGCCGTGCCACGTCGATCGCCCCGGCCACGGCCACTTGCATTCGACCGGCTTGATAGAACTCACGCCAATGCGCTTTGACCCGCTCCGGAGTGAGCGTTCGCAGCGTTTCGGGTTCGCCGAGCACATGGCGCCCCAGCACCGGCCCGTAGACTTGGCGGTTGAACAGCTTGGCAGACAAATCCTGCGGATCATCACCGATGGACTTGATTTCCTCTATGTGGTTTTCAATCGCTACTTCGATCGCGTCACTGGGAAAGGTCGGCGAACACAGAAACTCGGCGTGCAGTTCCAACGCTCGTTCCGCGAACTCCGGCAGCGCGGTGAAATGGTAACCGGTCGATTCCCGCGCAGCCCAGGAGGACCAGTTGACCCCTATAGCGTCAAACGCATCGGACAATTCCCGGCCGGTGCGCTCGGTGGTCCCCTTCGAGATGGTCTGTTCGACGAGGTGGTTGAGCCCGAGTCGCTCCTCCGGCTCATTGGCGAAGCCGACCAGGAAGCGGATCTGCACCGACACCGTGTGTCGATTGGGCAGCGGCAGTGCGGCAAGTTCGATGCCGCAGTCCAAATGTTTGTGTACGTAGGATTCGGTGGTCACAGTGGTCATCATTCATCCAAGTTCTCGGCTGGCTAGCCGTATTTCTCACGTTGTTTTTGCCACGAAGGCACAAAGAGTTAGAAATGGAGGATGGAGAAAGGAGAAACAACTCCCACGTCGAGAAAACAATCCCGAACTTTGCCTTCGCTTCCCCGCTCTTCATTCTTCATTCTCTATTTCTCATTCTTCATTCTTCATTTCTTCATTTCGTTCCTTCGTATCTTGGTGCCTTCGTGGCAAGAAATCCGGGTCAGGGATCAACGGCTTGGCCGAGGTGCTGCGCGACCTCAGCCAGTTTCTGATTGAGTAATTCGGGAGTGTTCGCCTCCAGATTCAGTCGCAGCAACGGCTCCGTGCTTGATTTTCGTACGTTGAACCACCACTCCGGATGCTGCACGGTCACGCCGTCGAGAAAGTCAACCTTGGCGGTTTCATAGAGCCGGCCAAGCTGCTCAATTGTGGCGTCTTTGTCTTCGTTGATGAAGCTGCGCTCGCCGCTGGCGGCGTACTTGCGATACGGAGCGATCAAATTGCTGATTGGCCGATCCGACTGCGAAAGCACATTGAGCGTGTGAACAAAGGCCAGCAGACCCGAATCGCCATACCAATTGTCTTGAAAATAGTAATGTCCGGAGAGTTCGCCGCCGAAGACGGCCTGCCGTTCGACGGCCATTTTCTTCATGAAGGCAGGGCCGACGCGGGAGCGCTGCGGCGTACCTCCCGCACGCAAAACAGTCTCCGATACAATGCGCGAGGAGCGCAAGTCGTGTACAATCGTCGCGCCCGGCTTCTTCTTGAGGAAGTAGCCAGCCAACAGAGCCGTCAGCAAATCGCAAGCGATGATTTCCGCTTTCTCATCGACCAGGATGCAGCGATCGGCGTCACCGTCGAAGCACACGCCCAGGTCCGCGCCCGTCTCAAGAACACGCTCGCGCAGCCGCTGCAAACCGGCCGGCACGAACGGATCGGGATCGGGACCGGACTCACTGCCGGGCTCGAAGTTCAGGGCGTCGATCGTCAACTCCTCGACCTGGCCAAAAACAATGGGCAACCAGCGACCGGCCACACCATTCGAGGCATCAACCACGACTTTCAAGTGCTTCGGCATGTCCAGAAAACCGAGCACAAAACGGCGGTAGGCGTCGGCAAGGTCTACTTGCTGCAACTCACCCTCCTGGCGAGTGTCGTGCCGTGAAGTGTTCGTGGCGATCGCCCGGATGTCGTGCAGACCCGTTTCGGTTCCGATGGGCCTGCCGCCGCGGCCGCAAATCTTGAACTCGATATACTCGGCCGAGTTGCGCGTGGCGGTCGTTTGAATGCCGCCGCAGGACTTGAGGTGGTTGACCGCGAAATAGAGCTGCGGCGTGTCGATCAGTCCGACGTCAATCACGGTCACTCCGCCGGCCCGCACACCTTCGATCAGTGCGGCCGCCATCTGCCGGCTGCTTTTGCGCAAGTCGCGGCCGATCACCACGCGGTTCATCTCGATATCGCTGCGATCCATCCCTCGCAGCGCGGACTTCAGGAAAGTGCCCGCGGCAAAGCCGATCCGCCAGGCAAGGTCTTCGTTCAAAGGCTCGGGGTAGACACCGCGAATATCACAGGCCCTGAAGACGTCGTCCAGCATCGGTGCGCAGCGTTCCTGCACAACCAGCCCGTGTGCGATAACGCGTTGCCGTTCACCGGCGGCCTTCTCGTCGTCATTGAATTGACAACCGGGGCATTGGGGGTAATTGACCCTTCGGCGACCAAAACAGATCGCGTCAGAGATCGCGATTTGCTCTTCGCCGGGGCAATAGCGCGTGCGTTGTCTCACAGCCGTCTCTGCCATTGGTGGTGCCCAATATACCCACACTTTGTACTTTCACAAGAAGTGCTTTCGAAAGTCGCGATGACGCGCCCTGAGTTCGTGCGAGCAACCAGGCCGGGTTTGTCCGGGCCCGGACCTTGAGATGTCGCAGGTGGACGGATCTTCGTAACGTGTATGTCCGCAGCCTGAAGACTGCGGCTCGAATGCCCGTCTGGCCTTGGAAAGTTGGCGATTGCCAAGGCACCCGCGTTTCATATAATGCTGGCCTGTGTCGATATTAGCGCGGTCAAGAATAATTCTCGGATCGGACCGAATGCCCGTTCTGAGGTTGTGATGTGTCGGCGGGCATTTTCCATGAGCATTTTCTGGCTTGGTCCAATCGGTGTGTTGTCTCTTGCGGGTCTCGCCTGTCAGGCCGATCCGGCCGGCTCTGAAGCGCCCGCCGCGATGGCCGCTTACCAGGAAAAGATGGCGCCGCAGCAGGATGCCGAACCGGAGCCGCCTGCCGCGCAGGCCATGCCCGTGCAAGTGGTCGGCGCGCAGGACGCCCCCCCGGCAGATGTATACGACAAGATCGAAGAGCAAGTGCCCGACCCGCTCGCGGAGCGCGAATTGGTGTCCGCTAAGGTACAGGATCTGACCGCCGAGGCAGACAAAAAGAAAAAAGCGGAACTGAAGTATCTCAATACGATTCTCTCCTATCTCAACAAGATCGACCGCGAGCAGAAGGTGGAATTGTCGTTGGCCGAGGTCATCCGGCGCGCACTGGACAACAGCTACAACATCCGCGTCCAGAGTTACAATCCTGCCATTTCCGCGACGACCGTCGTCGAGGCCGAAGCCGTCTTCGACATGATCTTCTTTTCAAACGCCATCTTCTCAAAGAGCAACACGCCGACCGCGACGACACTCGCCGCCACCGATTCGACCAATCGCACATTCAACACCGGGATTCGCAAGCTGCTGCCCACCGGTATGGGTGTTGAAATCGCCTGGAACGTGACAAGGCGGGAATTCGACAGCGCGTTCGCCTTTGCGACCTTGAATCCCTCCTACACGAATGCGCTCATGTTCCAGGTGCGCCAGCCGTTCCTCCGCGGTTTCGGAATTGATTTCAACCGCTCACGGATAAACGTGACCAACAACGACCGCCGCATCAGTGAGCACGCCTTCGAGCGGGCCGTGCAGGATCACCTCTTGAATTCCGAAGAAGCCTACTGGCGATTGGTCGCAGCGAGGCGGAATCTGGTCATCGAGGCTCGGCTCATCGCGGAGTTCCAGAAGATCTATGACTTTCTGTATGCACGCCGAGAATTTGATGCCACTCAAGTCGAGATCACCCAGGCCAAAGCCCGGCTGGACAGCCAGGTGGCCAACTTCGCCCGCGTCAAGCAGAACGTGCTCGATGCCGAAGACAGCCTCAAGAACTTCCTCAATGATCCCACGCTCAATCTCGTGGATGGGATTGCAATTGTTCCGAATGAGTTTCTGACTGCGGAGCCGATCGCACTGGATCGGCTGGCGGAGTTACAGGCGGCACTCGACAACCGCCAAGAGTTGCACGAAGCCGAGCTGGGGATCGAGTCGGCGCGGATTAACGTGGGCGTGGCCAAGAATCAGGCCTTGCCTCGTTTCGATGTCGTTTTCAACTACGCCTACGATTCTCTGGGCAAGAGCCAGCACGACGCGTTTCAGAACCTGAGCGACCTGGATTTTCACAATTACCGCGTGCAGTTGCAGTTCGAGTGGCCGATTGGGAATCGCGGGGCGCGGGCCGCGCTGATCCGCGCCCGCCGCCAGCACGCCCAGGGCCTCGCCGCGCTGAAACAGCAAATCGAGGCCATCATTCTGGAAGTCAATGTCGCGATTCGCGAGTTGAACACCAACTACGAGTTGATCGACGCCAACCTGACATCGGTGGAATCGCGGATCGAGGAAGTCGAAGCCATCGAAGAGCGGGCGGAGCGGATGGACCCCGATCAGCTCAACCGCGAACTCGGCGCCCGCCAAGGGCTGGCCAGCGCCCGGCGAAATCTGTTGGTCTCGCTGCAAAACTACAACGTCGCCATCTCTCGTCTGGAACGGGCCAAGGGCACATTGCTCGACTACAACAACGTCGTCGTTGGTGATTCAGGCGGGAATCGGTAGATCCACGCAGCGCGGCGCTCGGGGAAGCCTCAATCTTCAATTTCGATTACACTGCGCCTCGAAATGGTCTGCCGGTTTGCGCGCGTGACTTGGCCAAGCGTGTTCCGGGCAAAGGGCACGATGGTGTAGTCTTCCGCCGTGCCGCCGATCGTCAGGCTGTCCGCATTGAGTTGGAACGACATGTTGGCCAGCGAGCTGCTGATGCTGGTGTTGACCACCCACAGGCCGGCGGAGGTGGCGATCTCTTCCAGGCCGAACGTACCAAAGAAATCACCCCATTGGACATAATCTCGAAGGGCCACATTGTCGGTCGGAGTGCGTGAGTCCGCGCCGGTGAAGTCATACAGGCCGAGGTCGTCCAGGGCCGTGCCGACTTGCAGCGTGGTCACGCCGTTGGCGAAATCGCTGTCGAACTGGCCGCTAAGCTGGAACACCAAGACGTCGTTTCGCTCCATGACTCGACCGGCAAGTTCCGTCGGGCCTGTGCAGCCATCTACCTTGCAAAACGCCCAAGCGTCCAGTTCGATGCGGATGGAGCCGGGATTGAACACTTCCACGAACGTGTTTGTGCCGTCATTGGCGATTTCGGTAATGATCAAATCACCCACGCCGGTAGCCGCCCCGCCGACTGGATCGAACAGCGCCGGCAGGAATGGAATGAACTGGTTCAAACCGACAAACAGAGCATTGATCAGGTCGATATAGACGCCCTGCTGGCGCGAGAACGCCTCAACATCTGCCACGGTCTGTGTAATCTCCGGCCCGTTG
>JACZTW010000193.1 GCA_022573485.1 Planctomycetota bacterium | reverse complement strand
GCAACGCCAGGTACGGCAGGTCGGCGCGGTTGGGCTGTGGAATGGCGATCACGCGCGCCGGGAATCCCTGCCGGCGGAAGGCGTAGCGGATCACCCGGAAGCTCACGATCCAGCTCCGTGGATTCTCCGCGTAGGCCTTGTCGAGAGACTTCGCCCACTCGGAGAAGCGGGCGCCCTTGGAGTTCTTCTGGTAGTGGGCATTGGCCCAGGCAATGAGCTCTCCCAGGGTCTTCAACTCGAGCACCATGTCATCGATGACCTTGACCGGGGTATCCTCGATCTCGAGCCGGAGCAGGTCCTCCCAGCCCTGGGTCTTCTCGCTCTTCGCCGCCACCGCCAACACCTCGGGAACGAGGCTGGTCAGCCTCTGGATCTCCTTGTTGTTCCGTGCCATCACACGGCACTCTTCCTGGATGCCCTTGAATCGCTTCATCGTCGCGAACCAGCCCGGGTCCTTCTTCTTCTTGGGACGCTGGTGGAAGGCATCGTGGATGTCTTCCGGGCAAAAGTAAGTGACCGTTCATCGGTCATCGGCAAGCCCCTGCGCGAAATCCCCTTCTCGCCGGATTGGGTTGTCGCCGCGATACAGCGCGACAGCGATGTCCACGTCCCCGGCGCCGACGACACGATTGAACGTGGCGACACGTTGCTCGTCATCGGTCGGCACAGCAAACAGGACACCCTGAAAGAGCTACTCTTGTAGCCCCCGTCGTCATGATGAACCTCCGCTACGTATTCAGCCGGCTTGGTCTTCTCTTTATTGTCTTCAGCGGCATCATGCTGGCGATGGCCGCCGGGCCGTCGTGGACCACGTGACACGCATGACCGGAGCGACGCAGGCCCTCGGCGATCGCCTGGCCGTGTTCGACCTCGTCCTCGACGATCAAGATGAACGCTGTGTCGTCCATAGGGAAGATCAGTTCATTATATCGACTTGAACGGTCCTTGGCAGGGCGGCTGCGGGACCAAGTCCGATTCTCCAGAGGCTCAACGGCTGTTGTGCCAGGCTCTGTCTGAAAATACTGTAGCGGCCCGGCGCCTCTGCCGGCCGAGCTTGCGATTCCGAGCCAACGGTCGACACGGGGGTCGGCCGCTACCAAAAACCGGATTTTTTAGACAATGGCGAGTCACGTCGTTCAGAATCGCCGGCTCCGCGGCAGGCGTACGGAGAAACGGCTGCCCTTGCCAAGCTCGGATTGCACTTCGATTGTGCCTCCGTGCTCTGTCAGGATGCGGCGAGTCACGGACAGCCCGAGCCCGGATCCGCCCTTCCGCGTCGAGAAAAACGGCTTGAAGAGCTTGTCCAGTTCTTCAGCGGCAATGCCGATCCCCGTGTCCGTCACATCGATGCGCGCCCACTCGTCCTCGGCCGTCGCTTCCACGATCAGTTCGCCGCCGTCCGGCATCGCCTGTTGCGCGTTCAGACATAGATTCAGCAGCGCCTGCTGGATCAGAGACTCGTCCAGTTCGCAGATCAGTTCTTCGTCAGACAGCCGCATCCGCATGCGAATGTCCAGCTCCTCGGCCCGCGGCGTGCAAAACTCGACCAAGTGACGCACGACGTTGCGAATGTCCACGGGCTGGGTATTGATCTCGTGCCCGCTAACCAGTTTCAGGAAGTTGTCCAGCAAAATCTGGAGGCGCTCGGTCTCGGATTGCAGCGTTTCCAGTCGCAGTAGTGACCGCCGCCGCAGATTCGCATCGGGCTCCGCACTGAGATCCTCAGCCAACAACTGTAGATTGACTTTCAGCGTTGACAGCGGATTGCGGATCTCGTGCGCAAGTCCGCCCGCCAACTCACTGAGTTCGATGACCCGTTGATTGTCGTGTTTCGGCTTCGACACGAATGTGAATCAGGGCAAATAAGTGATCGGCCGAACCATAGGGGGCGCTCCACGATCGTGCCCGGGCGAGCGCGAAACAACACATCCATGCCATTCAGAGGCATCTGACGAGATTCAACGATACGCGAGCTTTGGCCCTCGCGGAGCCTCATGATTCCGCGTCGGTCGCCGATGAATCACTTTGCGCGGAATCCACTTGCGCGGGATCCTCTTGCGCGGAATCCACTTGCGCAGAATCCTCTTGCACGGGATCCTGTTGCGCGGAATCCCCGGTCAGGCGCACGTTCACCGCCTGCGGGCCCTTATCCGTCTCTTCGATGTCGAAGTCGACCTTGTCACCCTCTTTCAAATGACGATATCCGTCGCCGGCGATGCCGCTGTGATGGACGAAGACGTCCCGCTCGAGCTCCGCCGCCTCGATGAAACCAAATCCCTTTTTTGAATCAAACCATTTCACACACCCGGAAGCCATCGCTCGTTACCCCCTTGGCGAGTTAGGGTCTTGAGTCACACACACGAACCACACACGCGTCGCCCGGCTCGCCTCACGCGGGCCAGCCCGGGCACGATCGAGACGCGCTCAATTTAGACTTTCTGTTCAGCCAGTTCCGCGTCGGCGGCCTTCTTGGACAGCTTCACGCGGCCCTGGTCATCCACCAAAATCACCTTGACCTTGAATTCATCACCGACTTTGCACACATCCGAAACGCTCTGCACGTAGCCGTCGGACAGTTCGCTGATGTGGCACAGACCGTCCTGGCCGGGGATGATTTCAACGAAAGCGCCGAAATCCTTGACGCTCGTCACGCGGCCATCGTAAATCCGACCCACTTTGACCTCAGCGCCGGCAGCTTCAACCATGTCGCGCGCCTTCTCAGCAGAAGCCGCATTCACACAACTGATGAATACGGTGCCGTCATCTTCGATTTCGACCTTGGCGCCGGTCGTGGCTTCTATGTTCTTGATGCCCTTGCCGCCCGGTCCGATCACCCGGCCGATCTTCTCGGGATTGATCTTGACGATCAGGATGCGCGGTGCATACCGGCTGATCTCCGCCCGAGGCCGATCCAATACCTTCAACATCTGCCTCAGGATGTGCATGCGGGCGTCCTTGGCCAACACGAAAGCCTCTTCGATCTTGTCGAAGCTGATGCCGTCAGCCTTGAGGTCTACCTGGACGCCTGTCACGCCGCGCTGCGTGCCGGCCACCTTGAAGTCCATATCGCCAAAGTGGTCTTCCTCGCCGAGGATATCAACCACCATCAAGTGCTTTTCGTTGTTCTCGAACATGCCGATTGAGATCCCTGCCACCGGCTGACTCAGCGGCACACCGGCATCCATGAGCGCCAACGTCCCGCCGCACACGGTGGCCATTGAACTCGAACCGTTCGATTCCATGATGTCCGAAACCAGCCGGATCGTGTAGGGGAAGTCGTCCGGAGACGGCAGGACGGCTTCCAGCGATTTCTCCGCCAAATTGCCGTGGCCAATCTCCCGCCGGCTCACCGCCCCGACCCGCCTGACTTCGCCGGTACAGATCGGCGGGAAATTGTAGTGCAGCATGAACTTCTTGCTGTACTCCTCGATCAGGCCGTCGACGATTTGCTCGTCGCGAATCGTGCCCAGTGTCGCGGTGACCAGCGCCTGCGTCTCGCCGCGCTGGAAAATCGAGCTGCCGTGCGTTCGCGGCAGGACGCCGACTTGACCCTCGATGTCGCGAATATCGTTGGCGCCGCGGCCGTCCGAGCGCTTGCCCGATTTCAAAACCATGTCCGACACTACTTGCCCCTCGATCTCGTGCATGATGCTCCATGCTTTGCCGCGATCGAATTCGGGGTTTTCGGCGTCCTTCGGAGCGATGTCATCCAGGACTTCCGCGTACAGATTCGATACTGCCTCGTTGCGTTCCTGCTTCCCGACGATTTGCTTCCGCTTGCGGAACTCCTCGAAGCAGCGATCCTTGAGCAGGCTGCACAGCTTTTCGTCTCGGGCCGGCGGTTCCCAGGTCACCGGCTTGCCGGCTTTTTCAGCCAGCTCGCTCTGCATCTCGCAGGTGATGCGGACCGCTTCATGTCCCAGCTTGATCGCTTTGAGAATGTCCTCCTCGCTGACCTCGCGCCCGCCAAGCTCGATCATGTTCACTTGGTCGGCATGGCCGCCGAGCACGAGTTCCATGTCGCTGTATTCTAATTGCGCGATCGTCGGATTGACCACCAGTCGGCCATCGACCCGCCCGACGCGTACTGCGCCGATCGGCTTGCGAATGGGCATCCCGCTGATGGCCAGCGCCGCAGACGCACCGATCATGCACAGCAGATCGGGATCGTTCTCTTGATCGTGCGACAGCACCATGGCCTGGATCAGGACTTCGTCCTTGAAATCTTCGTGGAACAAAGGCCGAATCGGCCGATCGATCATCCGCATGGTCAGGATTTCTTTGTTCGACGGGCGGCCTTCACGCTTGAAGAAGCCGCCGGGAATCTTGCCCGCCGCGTACGTCTTCTCGCGATAATCGACCGTCAATGGAAAGAAATCAATACCGGGCCGAGGCGCGCCCGTGACCACGCCCACAAAAACCACCGTCTCGCCATATTGCAACCACACGGCACCGGCCGCTTGCCTCGCAATCTTGCCGGTCTCCATCGTCATCATCCGGCCTGCAACTTCTCGTTCAACTTTCACATGTGCCATAACTTTGAACCTACCTTCTTCCTACTTACAACATTCCAACACGTTATCACATTCCAACATTGATTGAGTCTTGTTCATGGACAATACGCGAGGTGAGACATCCGTCGGATCGGAATCCGGGCGAGCGAGGGGGATTTCGACCTCTGCACGGAGGGGCGGCTGAACGTCACAGCCGAAGCGAGTACTACTTTCGCAAACCAAGTTTTCCAATAATGTCCAAATAGCGCTGGCGATCATTGTTCGCCAAGTACTTCAGCAGGCTATTACGCCGGCCAACCATCTTCAACAAACCGCGACGTGAGGAGAAGTCCTTCTTGTGCGTTTGGAGGTGTCCGGTAAGGTACCGAATCCGCTCCGTGAGCAGGGCGATCTGGATCTCCGGCGAGCCAGTGTCGGCATCATGCTGTTGGTATTGGTGAACCGTCTCGGTCTTTTTCTCAGCCGTCATGACCATTGAGTATCGTTCGCTCCTCGCTCAAAACGCCGCACGCCCATAATGCCGGGTGCGGCCTGCGCACTTCTCCTTCGCCGAAATCCAGCGCGGCAGTTTAGCTGAGTTGCGTGCGGATTGCAAGTGCAAAAGGACCGCGGCGCCCACATCTCCATGCCCAATAAGGGCTTGCGGCGGACTTCCGCTGAGCCCATCAGCTTCACACAGGTCGCTGCGGCGGCCCGCGGGGTGTCCGGGCGACTGGCCAGCCCAGCCGCCGACGCCCTCATCGCGGCCGGTGCGGTTTCAGTATTCGCCCATTTGACGGTAAACTGTGGAGGTTGTCCCCATGGCGCAATTGGATAGCGCGTCGGTTTCCGGAGCCGAAGGTTCCAGGTTCGAGCCCTGGTGGGGACGGTCAAACGCTTGTGCCGCGCCACCTATATAGCCGGCCGCATGCGGCCGGAAACTGTTTTTACCAGTGCAACGCTGCACCCCGCGCTAACCGATCTTCCCGTCCTGGTCGAGATCCTGGCCGTATTGCTCCTCGAGCACGACCACCAGACGGTGGAGCACTTCGTTTGTGTGGTGCAGATCGCGCTCCAGCCGCTCGACCCGCGCTTCCAGCGTCGCAGCCGTTTCGCGCTGCTTACTGATTTGACTCTGCTGCATCAAGTCCCAGAACAATCCCATCAATTCCTCCTTGCCCGCCGATCGAGGCGTGCGGCACTGCACAAAGATACCCCACCGCCGCCCAAGCCGCGATTATAAGTTCCGCACCCGATTCCACCCTGCCGCCCCCACCTATATAGCCGGCCGCATGCGGCCGGAAACTGTGTCGGCCAGTCCAGCTCTGTACACAACGGCGAACAGTTGCAGCGGCCACCACGTCATATTATGCTCCCTGCATGTCAGGAAACCAAAGTTCAGCATCTTATGCCGATCATCCGAGGCGTTGTAACACGCGAACGGAGCCTAGCGAGCATGGCAATTAGATACCAGATATTCATCAGTTCCACATTCGATGATCTTCGCGACGAGCGCGAACAAGTTCTCAAAGCATCGCTCGAAATGGGACACATTCCAGTTGGTATGGAAATGTTCTCTGCTGCCGACGAAGAGCAATGGAAGATCATCACTCGGCAGATCGATGAATGTGACTATTATGCAGTAATCGTCGCACATCGATATGGTTCGGTTGTGGACGGCATCAGCTACACAGAAAAAGAATACGACTACGCTGTTTCACAAGGCATTCCTGTACTCGGATTCGTGATAGAGCACGATGCTCCGTGGCCTGCTGATCGAATCGAAGAGGATCCTGAAAAAAAGGTATCCCTTGAGGAGTTCAAGGCAAAGGTAAAGCAAAAACCCGTCGGCTGTTGGAAAACGGCGGCCGATCTGCACGGTTTGTTTTCCATCGCACTAATGAAGCAGATCGTATCGACGCCACGGCCTGGGTGGACGCGCGCAGATCAGGTGGCAGGCCCCAAGGTTGTGAAGGAGCTCTCGCGCTTAAGCAGCGAAAACGCAGACCTGCGGAAGCAACTCGCCGAAGCACTTCACAAGGCAGAGGACGATGCGGCTGCCGATCGCCGACGGACCATGCAAACGATGCGGAAGAACAATGTGGGAATTGACTTCTGGTATGACGACGGTAAGGACTGGGAAGACAAGAAAGAGGTTAACCTGGGCGACCTCTTCTTCCTGCTTGCGCCGGAACTAATGATCGAGAAGAGCACGGAGTCTATTGCCGGCTACGTAGGACGGATGATGCGACGGGATATGAAGCGTAATCCCAGAAGTCAATTCCCCGTTCCATCAAATTCCGTCAAGCAGTGGATTGCTGATTTTGTGGCGCTAGATTTGTTCGAGCCTTCGCCAAGGCGCCACAGCGTCAAGGACACGAAGGAATACTGGTCACTCACGACCAAGGGACGTGAAACCTACACGGAAGTACGGCGCGCACGCCTTGACGAAGCCAAGACTCCTGCCGAGTCGAGTGGTTCGGATTCGCGTAAATCCGACGGCGCATAATTGAGGTATAACAGTTCGCTTCACCGGAGCGGCGGTTGAGCGCGGAATTTGACACCTAGAGTCGCTGCCCGTGGCCCAGTTAGCTCGGTCGCTAGGCACAGAAGACACTCCAAGCGTCAGTGAAGATCTGAACGATGATCGCCAAAGAGACATTGACGATTCCTAACCACTCGACGGCCTCACCGAAGGCTGACCCGCGCGTGTTCGTGACTGCCCACGAGTGTTGGTGGTGGAACTCCGATGCAATTCTGATTGTTGGAGTCACAGGGATCGACAATGTGAAAGGCCGATTGAAAATAGGCGCCTTGCTGTCACTTGGAGGCTACGAATTTCGATTGCTCTCTGTATTTAGAGACGATGAAGCAGAATGGCACGCGAATGTTTCTGTGATGCCCGCGAACTACGACGCGTTTGAGCCGATATTCAGATTCCGCGCAACCGACGAATCGGACTCCAGTCAATTCACGGAAGATGAAATTGCGGACTTGGATACACGATTGCTACAGATTGAAAAAAACCTTCGAGAAAAGGCAGCAACAAACGCTCAAGAATCAAACCAAATCCGCGACGAATTCGAACGGTTGCGAAAGTTGCTTCGTTCACAAACTCGCGGCATCTGGTATGACATACTGGTCGGCGTCCTTGCCAAACTTGCCGTTTCGCTTGGGCTAGAACTTGTTGAACCATGTGGCGCTTCTTTTGTAGTAATTTCCCAGAAACTCATCTCATAGT
>JACZTW010000192.1 GCA_022573485.1 Planctomycetota bacterium | reverse complement strand
GACAGCACGGATGTGAAATCCGGGCGTTCCGGAGCGGAGGCTTGGGGAGCGGCCTTTCGAGGCCCCCGGCCGCCGATTCGATTCAGCGGGCCCCATGCCGTCGCATACCATCCGGCTGATTTGCTGGCCGTTGCGGACAGTTCCGGCGGCGCTGTGCACATCATTGATTTGCAAGAGCGCACGCATGTGGTGTCTTACGGCACCGAGCAGCAGCGCTTCGCAGCGCCCGTCGGCGTGGTGTGGGCGGACGATCAATTGTTCGTCAGTGACGCGCAGCTGCATCAAATCATCCAGTTGGATCGAACCGGCCGGGTAGTTCGGCGCTTCGGCGAGAGTGAGTTGCTTCGGCCTGTCGGCATCACCTATGTTCCACAACGGCAGGAGTTCTACGTCGTCGATGGCGGCGCCCACGCCATCGTGGTTTTCGATCGCGCCGGCCGATCCGTCCGCACCATCGGCGGGCGCGGCACGCAGCCCGGCGAGTTCAATTACCCGACCCACATCGCGTTCGATGGTGCCGCGAGACTCGCGGTCGCGGACACGGGCAACTTCCGCGTGCAGATACTCGACCTGGATGGGAAGTGCCAGCGTGTTCTCGGCCAAAAGGGAGACGCCGCCGGCGATTTTGCACTACCCAAAGGCGTCGCTTTCGACAGCCAGGGACATTTGTACGTCGTCGATGCACAGTTTGAGAACTTCCAAATCTTCGACGACCAGGGCCGACTCTTACTGGCCGTCGGGCGCGAGGGCAACGCACCGGGGCAATTCGCCCTGCCAGCGGGACTAACCGTCGATGCCCACGATCGAGTCTGGGTCGCCGACGCCGCCAATCGAAGAGTACAAGTGTTCCAATACTTGAAGGAAGCCGTCAGCCCTCAGCTTTCAGCGATCAGCCAGAGGATGGAAAATTGAAAATGGAAAATGGAAAACTGAACATGCTGCCGGCTCTGCCGCTTTTGTCTTTTCTCTTTTCTCTTTTTTCTTTCGGACCGGCGGCCCTGGCCGACGAGTCGGTCGTCAATTCCAAGCATGATCTCTCCGCCCGAGGCCCCGGCGCCATCCGTGCGGTGCATGAAACGGAGATTTGCATCTTCTGCCATACGCCGCACAACGCTGCGCCGCAGTCTCCGCTGTGGAATCGAGTGAATCCGCGTACGCATTACCGCATTTATGAAAGCTCGACGCTCGACGCCCGCGTCGATCAACCTTCCGGGCCGTCCAAGATGTGCCTGAGCTGCCACGACGGCTCGATGGCGCTCGGCAATGTGTTGTCGCGCCCCCAGACGCATCCGATCGTGATGACGGCGCGAACCATCCCACCCGGCACAGCCGATTTGACCAACGATCTGTCCGACGATCACCCCATCGGATTTCGATATGACCGGGCGCTGGCCAATGTCGAGCGACAAGTGCGCGCCCCGGAGGTCGTGACGCGCGATTTGCCGCTCGGCGTGCATGGCGAGGTCCACTGCACCACCTGCCACGATCCACACAACAACGAACTCGGCAACTTCCTGCGCATCACCGACCAATACTCCGCCATTTGCACCACGTGCCACGATATGACCGGCTGGCACACAAGTTCACACGCCACGAGCGGCAAACGCATCACCGGCCGGTCTGTTGATCCCAGGGAGCGGCTGAAGTACGGATCGGTCCGCGACAATGGCTGCACGATCTGCCACAAGGTCCATTCCGCACCGCAACGCGAACGTCTGCTGCGTTTCACCCGCGAGGAATCCAACTGCCTGAACTGCCACAATGGCTCGATCAGCACGTTCAACATCGCAGCGGACATCAAGAAACGATCGGCCCACCGCGTCGATTTCTCGCACAGCCGCCACGACCCGGCGGAAGACCCGTTCACCATGCCGAGGCATGTGGAATGTGTTGACTGCCACAACCCGCACGCCGCCAGAGCCAACCCGATCGGCGTGGTTCAGGGCGCACGTGGGCAACGGGTCTCAGGCCCGACGTTTGGCGTGTCCGGCGTGACCATCACCGGCCGACAGATCGACGACGCGCATTTTGAGTACGAAATCTGCTTCAAGTGCCACGGCGACAGCCTCAGTCGCTCGCGGCTGTTGACGGCCCGGCAAGTGTCGCAAACAAACACGCGCCTGGAGTTTCAAACATCCAACCCGTCATTTCATCCGGTGGCGGGCCCGCGACGCAACAATGACGTGGTCAGTCTGATCGCACCGCTGCGCACCGGCAGCGTCATTTCCTGCACGGATTGCCATAACAGCGACAACGCCCGCTCCGCCGGTGGCACGGGCGCCAACGGACCGCACGGCTCGCTGTTCGAGCCCCTGCTCGTGCGCAACTACGATCGCGACGATTTCACGTCGGAAAGCGCCCGGGCCTACGCACTGTGCTATGGTTGCCACAGCCGCGAAAGCATCCTCGGCAACGACAGTTTCTCCCTCCACCGCCGCCACATTGTTGATCTGCGCACGCCGTGCAGCGTGTGCCACGACGCCCACGGTGTGTATCGAGGACAAGGCAACAGCACCAACCACGGCAGCTTGATCAACTTCGATCTATCGGTCGTGAGCCGCGCTGCCACGCCCGCGGGATCGCGTTTGGAGTACATCGACACCGGGCGCTTCGCCGGAAACTGTACGTTGACGTGCCACAGCGTGACCCATATCCAGTTTCCGTATCAGGGCGGACTCGGCGCCCGAAGCCAATCGAGCGCAGGACGGCGCTCTCGGAGATAAGCCACATGACCAAACGAGGGCGAGTAAGAGATATACAACCCAGCGCTCCGTCACCTCTGAAGCAAAGGCATGCTGATTCCGTCCGTTTCTCTCGAGCCGCAAGCTTCAGCTTGCGCGGACGATCACAGAGCAGAACGTTCTCACCCTTGGAACGTCCGCGCGAGCTGAAGCACGCGGCTCTTGATGTGGGTACCAATTTTCAATGGCGCACCGTGCTGTGGGCTGTTCTCGCACTGATCCCCCTCGCGGCAGTGGCGACCGAATCCCAGCCGAGGGGCGGCTTGAAGGGCTCCAAGCACGACTTCAGCAGCGAAGAGTGGACCGGCGGCGACTCGTGCATCGCCTGCCACGCCGAGGAGCGCGAGGACTTCCCCACCCAAGCCCCGCTGTGGAATCCGTCCGCCGATTTCAATCGTACGTTCGGCGACGCCGTGCAGGATCGCGATGGCCGGCGGGCGCTGCCCGGCAACGGCACAATGATTTGCATGCGCTGCCACGACGGTACAATGGCCAAAGACATGTTCGGCGGGCTCGCTCCGCCGTCCGCAGCCAACAAGAGGCACCCGACGATCTTGACAACGGGCCACGGCCGCACCAACCATCCCGTGGGCGTCGCGTATCCCTCTTTTGACAAAGACTTCAGGCCAATGAGCGCCATCCTCTCCGAAGGCAAGGTGCTGCTGCCCGACGGCAAGATTGAATGCACTTCATGCCACGATCCGCACAACCAATCGGGCCAGCGTTACATGCTCGTCAAAAGCAACCGCCGCAGCGCGCTCTGTCTGACATGCCACAAGAAATAGCAAAGTGAAAAGAGAAAAGAGAAAAGAGAAAAGAGAAAAATGGGCCTTTCTCCGGGAAGACCCGATCCGAATATGCTGTCGGCTCGGCAGAATTGGTGAAAGAGGAGCTACCTGTGGCATAGTCGCCGGATTCAAAAGCAGGCCAACTCGTCGAGCGACGCTTTTCTCTTTTCTCTTTTCTCTTTTCTCTTTGATCCTGCTCGGCTGCACTGCCGGTCGCACGGCGCCCCAGTGGGTCTACTTTCCTTCTCCTCCTGATCCCCCGCGTGTGGTACACTTGGTCTCCTTCAACAGTCTGCACGAACTTGTGCCGCCACAAGAGAGTTGGGTGAGTCTCTTTCGAGGTGCCGCGGCGGGCCCGCTGGTGGGGACGCCGATGGGGCTCGCTTGGCGCGGCGAGACGCTCTACATTTGTGACACGAACGTCAATTATGTGCACGTCTGGAATCTGGCCAGCGGTGCAACCCGGCGGATCGGGGCCGACGGCGAATTGAAGAAACCCGTAGCCGTTGCGGCGGACGAACACGGCACGATCTTCGTAGCAGACACGATCCGAGGCGAAGTGGTCGCCTTCGAGCAGTCGGGCAGCGAGATCAGACGATTTCGGCACCCAAAGACTACAAGCTATCGGCCCGTCGCGGTCGCCGTGACCGGTGGCGCGCTGTACGTCGCGGACATGGCCAACCATTCCGTCGATGTATATTCGACGCAGAGCGGCCGATTGCTCCGCTCTATGGGCGGACGTGGCAGCAGCACGGAAAGAATATATTACCCTTCGGGCATCTCCGTGGACGCGACCGGGCAGACCTACGTGGCGGACATGATGAACGCGCGCGTGCAGGTCTTCGATAGCTCAGGCCACTTCACCCGTGCATTCGGTTCACCGGGCAATCGCTACGGCAGTTTGGGCACGCCGAAGGACATCGCCGTTGGGCCGGACGGCATTTCATTCGTAGCCGATGCCCAATTCGGGTGTATCCATTTGTTCGATCCCGATGGGCGTGTGCTCATGGTTATCGGAGGCCCCCGCGACGAGCCCGGCGGCACGCCATTGCCCAACGGCATGGCAATTGCTACGCTACTTCCGGAAAAGTTGCTCGATCTCGTACCCGATGGGTTCAAGGCGTGCTATTATGTATGGGTATCCAATACCACGGGCCAAAAGAGACTGGCGCTGTTTGCGGTCGGGACCGCGGAGCCGTCATAGTCCTGAACTTCCGCACGCCATGCGGCATTTCGCGCAATCGACAGGGGCCAAGGCACACATACAATGAACTCCAGCATACAGGCAAGTTATCTCCCGTCCCACACGCACAAGCGAGGACCGCTCGCTCTGCTGCTGGACCTGTTCAGCAACGTCTGGCTCGGCATCACCTGGATCGTGTTGATCTTCGTGTACAGCTCAATCGGCAGTGCCTATCCGCCGTTTCGGCAGCATCGGCTCCTGGAGATGACCGAGTTCGAGTGGTTCCATTGGTGGCCTTTTGACTTGTTGATCGGGCTGCTGGCCGCCACCCTCATTACAACGACGATCCGCAGGATCCCATTGCGGTTGGTCAACGCGGGCGTGTGGATGATCCACACCGGCATCGTGACGCTCATTGTCGGTTCGGTGTACTATTTCGGGACCAAGGTTGAGGGTGACATACCGGTTTTCCGTCGCAACGTAGTCATCGAGGTGCCCGGCGCCAAGCGGCCGCTCACCATGCTTGCCCGGCCTGAAAATCGAGCCACGGTGGCCGGTCTGGCGGGCGAGTATGAATTCGAGATCGCCAGCATCCAACCGGACTGGCCGATCCTGTCCGGCGAGGATAAAGGCGCCAAGGCCTACAGTGTCTCGGTCATGGTCACTGCGCCGCAGAAAAAGCAATTCATCCGACAACTCCTCGCGGGGTATCCTCAATACACAGAAGACATCATCCCCGGCCAAGGCCGCGCGGTAAAAGTGACCGGCAAGAAGCTGGTAGACGAGTCGCTCAAAATGTCGCTCGACTATGCGTCCCAGACCCACTTCTTCGTGGAAGGCACATCGGCGTTGTATCTTCGACCGCAGGGATCGAAGCAGTGGGCCGAGCGCCGCATCGAGGGCCTGCCGCGCTACCACGAGCGGTTTTCGTCAGTGGATCAAGTGTGGCACTCCAAAGCCGAAGCGTACGCGCCCGATCCAATCGACCTGCCGATCCCCCCGGCGGACAAGAGCAGCGCCTACGGCGATATTGATTTCCGCGTCGATGGCTACTTGCCGTACGCCGTGGAACAAATGCGCTGGGCCGACGGCGGTGCGGAACTCTATCCGATCGTTGGACTCTCTGTTCATTCAGCGGAACAACACGCCGATTTCGAGTTGGCCGCCTTCGACGAGCGGGCCGGCAAAGCGCAGAATGGGAACATCGAGTTCCGCTGGCTGGAATCGCCGGAGCAACTCGAAGAACTGGTCAATTCAATTCGACCGACCCTGACGATCACTGTGCCGGAGAATGACATTTCTCTGGACGTCCCTCTCGACGATCCAACAACCATCGGCGCGCAGGCGCCCTTCCGAAAAATCGAGGGCAGCGCCTACGAATACCGCGTACGCAACAAGATCGACAATTTCCCCGTCGGCGACGGGCGAATTCTGTCGCTGGCGATCGTGGATGTGCGTACGCCGGAAAACACGTTCACGCGCATGGTGGCCGACGATCCGCGCTCGACGCGCGACATGTCCGCAGAGGGTTCGGACGCAGGCCATGAGCCGCTGGAATCGGACACGCGCATCGTTATGACGTATCAGCCCCCGCCGCCACCCATTACCGTCGTCGCCGGTCCGGAGCCGATGGGCCTGACGATCCTGGCTAACCCCGGCACCGGCCGGATCCAACGGCACACTGCGGCGGTGGGCGAAAACGTGACCTTGGCGGCCGGCATGACGCTCCGGGTCACGCATTTCTACCGCAACGGTCGCCCGGTCTCTCTGCCCCGAATCGTTCCGCGACAGAGGCGCGACGGGAGCGCCATGAGGATGCGTCTGAATTCGATGATCCGCGTGACACTGTCGGCAGCCGATTGGACCCGCAGCCTGTGGCTGCCGTACAACCAGTGGGCGTTTCCGGACCAGCAGTTCGACATGCCAGGGCGCCGCATGTACGCACCACGCGATCTCCACCTGCCCGACGGACGGCACATCGAGCTGATGTTTTCGCGCGGACGCCATGCCTTCCCGGCACCCGTCACGCTGGATGATTTCACACTGCTCACACACCAGGGCGGCCTGATCGGAACCAACAGCAACATCCGAAACTACATCAGCCAATTGCGCTTCGCAGACGCGGCTGGAGAATGGTCCGAGCCTATGAGCATGAGCTTGAACGAGCCCGCCCAGCGGGACGGGTGGTGGTTCTTCCAATCGACCTGGGACGCGCCCCGTCGCGGCTATGGCGGCCTGAACTACACCGGCGTCGGGGTCGGCAACCGCAACGGAGTCTATATTCAGCTTACGGGCGTGTGTATCGCAGTCGCGGGCATGCTATTCGCGTTCTACGTCAAACCGACCATCATCCGTCGGCGGCTATTGGAAACGTATGCGCAAGTCAAGCAGGGTCAGGAGGCGGCAGACCAGGCCGCCCCGCAGACAGGAAGTGAAAACGCGCCAGAGCCACAACCGGTCGGTGCGGGAAAACTCAGCAGAAAGTGACCGCCATGAAGAATAGACGACTCGCAGCAGCATCAAGAGGCACTGTCGGAGCCGTTGCAGGGGGCGCCTTGCTCCTGGCCATCGTGTGGATGTCATCCGGCCGATCCGACGATGTGATTCAGTCGGATTTTTCGCTGGCCGTGGATCTCTCGGCGCTCTCCAGCATCGCGGTGCAACACAACGGGCGGCTCAAGTCCTTCGATTCCTACGCCCGCACCATGACGAAATTCGTGACCGGCCCCAGACTGATCAACGGCCAACCCAGCGAGTTCACTTATCTGGACATGATGTTCCGGCCCGATGCTTACGACAGAGCCGAAATCATTTACGTCAAGCACAAGGACATGCGGAAACGCATCGCCCAACGGCTGGCCAACGACCCGGCGATCCCGGCGGATCGGCTGACCCGTTTCAATAAGGTCGGGCTGATCTCGCCGGAGTGGCTGGCCCGCCCTGAAGTGAACGCCCTGCTCGACGAAATGTCACGCGATTTGATCCGCACGGCCAAGTTCGTGGACGCGGTCCGCGATGCGACGTTCGTGCGCCTGCCC
>JACZTW010000191.1 GCA_022573485.1 Planctomycetota bacterium | reverse complement strand
AGGTGCTGATGTACGACGGTTTCTACAAACTACTAGGCTCTGCATAAAAACATCCAAGGAGCCGCAGACTTTAGTCTGCGCGAGGCCTCGCGCGGGTTAAAACCCGCGGCTCCTTGAAAGAATCTGAGTTTCCAGACAGAGCCTAGCTTGAAAACTGAGCGCCCGTAAAAGCGCGAGCGTCTCGGCCGACATAATCGACCGAGACGCTTCACAGGACACGGGATGGAGTGGTTGGATTTAGGGAATCGTATCGCCGCAATCTAGGGACCACCAGGGAGTGAACGATTCACTGGAAACCTACGATTCGCAATGACACAAAGCAATGCAGTACCGGCCCACGGTTGCCGATGTCCGAAAAAAGCGGTTGTTTGAGTCCACGCAGGTGGGGCCTGATCGTGTTCGGACGCAGGAGGTCAGTCGTCGGGTTGTTGGGCTGCATTGTCGGACGGTGAATATGGCACACTCGATAAGGGCATGTGTTCGACGACGATCGTTCGGGCCAGGAGATCGCCCAGCCGTTGGCGGTTGCGCGTAAACAGCATCAAGATGAACGTCGGCCAAAGTTGGAAAAGCGGGAACAGCTCAACCATACGCACCAAGTTGCGAATAAGAATGACTGAAAATCCGCACCTGTCACCGGCTTCATCGACCACGCGACACCGCACCGCCGCCTTTCCCGGCGTGCGTGCGAACAGGGCCTCGCAGAGTGTGCAGTACGCGGAAAAGGCCGCACAGCATAAAGCCCAGGCGATCAGCAACTCGTCGCTGAACGGCGGCATAGGCCCGCCTTCGTTTTGGATTTCGTGATACTCGGCCAACCATTCGCCGAGCGGCCCCATCCACAATTGATTCGTAGCGATCGCGATCGGCGCCAAGTCGATCACGAAGCTCACCAAGCGTCGCCAGTAGCCCGCGACGGCATACTGAGCCGGCAGTTCAGCGTCCCGCGTAATGCTGTCGCCCCGCCGCAAGAACGCAAACAACAGAAGAACACCGAGAAGCACGAAGGCTGCCATGCTCTGCGTCCGCCAGCTCATCGATGCCTTACGCCCCGGCCCAAGCCCCACGACTTCCCGCAACGGCTCGGTCGCAGCACCACCCTTGATCGCCCAGCGCCCATACAGGAGTTCCCCGTGATCGCCGAGAATTGCCAAACCGATTTCATCTTCGACACACGTAGACGCAAATGACATCACGCCCGCTTCATCGAGCACGAACGGTTCTTGATCCACCCACTGCCCATCCTGGAATGTCGATGCGTGGATCGATCGTGTTGCGCCGGACTCGATTGAACCCACAACGAGGATCTGGCCGTCGCTTGCGCAGGCCGAGTTGATTTGATACCCGGACGCATCGAATACCCGACCGGGCGAAGACCACGCCTCTTCCACATACCAAGCATGTTTGTAGGGGCCGGAGGCCTCCTCGGCAAACAGCACGTGCAGGCGATGGTCCCCATCGACGACCAAGTAGCACTCCTCCTGCCGATCAAACCATTCCGGCATTTCGCAGACCAAGCCCCAGCGGCTGCGCGAATAATGAACCACGAAGAACTGCGCGGACCCAAGGCGCGCCTCGACGTCAGCAAGCTCGACATCAACGGCCTCGTCGACTTCGCTTGAATTCTCGTTCTTGTTGTCGTTCGCTTCTTGCTGGGCGCGCTGAATCTCGTCAACCGCGATGGCGTGTGCGGGTTCGCGAGTCACGATGGCGTACAGAGTTTCGTCCACAGAGTGGCCGACGAAGACCAAAGGAAGCGCCCCGCCCGGAAGCGGTTGCTCGGTCTGAGTGCGAACGCGACGCGAGACCCGGCGCACGATCTCGTATCGATAGCGCCGGTGCGCCCCCTTGTCGTCGAAGATCAGGAACAAATCCCGCCCGGCACTCGTACCGTGATCGACTCTACCCACCAAGCCACGCAGCGCCGCCGGGACAAAGAACTCCCGAACCTTCGGAGGCTGGACGCCGATATGAAGCAGCGATCGACCACTGTCCGGATCAAACTTGTAGTCGTAAATCCAGACGAACCCCTGACCGCCGACCAACCCGAACTGCCGCGTTTGCTGGTCCGCTCCATCCGTCCGGGCCACGCCAAACAGAAGCCACGCCGTCACCGCTGCGACCACAAAACGCCGACGCGGCACCCCTCGCAGCAATGCAGTCGGCAGGCGCTCACAATATCTTAACATCTTTATTATCAAATGGTTATGGCCGCCGAAGAGTCTCTGCGGGCGGGCGGAGTCGGGCGTCCAGTGCTTCCCGCTGGTCCGGCGAAACGAATTCAATCTTGTCGAGGTCGCTGTACAGTTTGAGGCGGTCGAAGTTCAATTTGAGCGCACACTGATTCAGCGGCCACTCGATCTCGACGCGTTTCGAGACCAAAGCGCCGCCCTCCGCAAGTCGTTCGTGGTCCGAGAGTCGCGCGTCCATGATGACTCGTCCGTCCGCACCTCGATAGAGAACTCGCTCGATCAGGAACGGTTCGCGGCGGCTTAACCAATACTCCTTCGTGATCACTGCCTGGCCCGCCCCGACCACTTGCTCGTACAGAAGTTGATGATGGTCCGCGTCAACACGATAGCGCGCACCATTTGTGCCAATCGTATCCGCATCCACGAGTTGCACGCCCAGCGCGTCCATCAAATCTTCCGCATTGATTGGAATGCCACGCTCCATGGCTGCATCAGCCATGGCCTGACGCGTACCGATGGTCATGACGTCCTTCTCGAACTGCTCCCAAAACCAACAGTCGGCTTCGTTGCACCCGACCTCGAAGTATTTTCCGCCAAAGCCCTTCGTCTGAAAGCACAATCGGCTCGGCCTGGCATAGTGCAGGCGGAACGTGCCGTCGAGAGTCTTGAACGTACCATCCGCGAACGTGATCTTGCCCCACCACCGTCCGGCGCCGTACAACCGGCCGGAAATTTGTTCGTTGTTGCGATTCACAAGCTCGATCGCTTGCGGCATAGGCAGGAAGATCGCGACGGGCCTCTCGGTCGACCCACAGCCGCACAGCGCAGGCACAGAAGCCGAAAACACGAACAACACAATGGGCCGCAGCGCCTTACAGAGTGTTGGCAATATGTAGAAGCGGCTGGCGGAGCGCGCTTTCGGGCCATCCGACAGCGGCGCAATTCCTGGTTGGATGAGCGGGTAATTCAAGCTACTCGACGTCCGTGTCAGAGTCTTCGGTCGCGGCGTCCGGTTCCTTGGCGGGTGCATCGGCATCAAATCGCTCGAACGCCGTCGCATCGCCGTGCAGGATCGCGCCCAATTCCGCGCTCACCGCCGTGATTTGATCGTCGGTCATTCGTGGATTCACAATCGCGTGCATACTTTGATCGCGTGTCAACCGCATGTGCCAGTACTCGATCCCCTCTTCGTGTACGGTTTGTTCATACTTGAGCAGGCGCTTGCGCATCAGAATGAGACTCAGCACGAAGCGAAAATGTTGTTTGACTTCTTCCTCGCGATCAGCCAGCCGCAACATGAGATCAACCATGACGTCGTTGTTGACGAACACTCGCTTCTTTTCCTGCTTTTGGGGAACGCGTGATTTCCAGTACGAGAAATAGTTCTCCGGCGGATTCTCCCATACCTCCGCGCTGTAATCCCGGCGCTCGAAGCCGTCCGGAGTATCGAACAGCACCGCGTAGAATTGATCGCCCGGCTGCAGCGTGCGCTGCGTGACGGCGCACACACCGGTTTGGTGCGCTATCTCGTAATCACTCATAGGCCGGAATCTCCGCCGTAAACATATTCACTTTGCCCCGGCCCCAACCATCGATTTCGCATCGTGCCATACGCTCGCCTGCCGGGCGTCCTCAGGCCTGAGAGCTCAAATGCCCAGCCGCTCGCAAATGCCCTCGAATTCATCGATTGAATGATACTCGATGACGATTTGGCCCGTGTTCTTGGTCTGACGCTCTTGAATCGTCACCTTGGTCTTGAGGATCTGGGTGAAGCGACGTTCCAAATCGCGGATCAAAGGACGTTTGTTGCGGTGGCCCTGCCCGCCTCCTGACGAGCTCGTTTTAGCCGGGGCCCGCAGTTTGCGCACCGACTCCTCGAGCGCCCGAACCGAAATGCCCTTGCGAACAGCGTATTCGGCCAGCTTGATTTGCTCGTCCCTGGAGCGCAGGCCGGCCAAACCCCGAGCGTGGCCCATAGACAGCAAGTCGGAGGAGACCATGTCCTGGATTTCTGAAGGTAAGTCTAGTAATCTCAGATAGTTAGTGACCGTTGTGCGATCGTCGCCAACGCGTTCTCCAATCTGCTCGGGGGCCAGCCCGAACTTGTCGCGGAACTGCCCATAGGCGACTGCCCGATCGATGGCATTGAGGTCCTCACGATGAATATTCTCAACCAGGGCCAGCTCCAACAGTTGCTCCTCAGTAGCGTCACGCAAAATGGCCGGCACGTCCGATAATCCGGCCGCTCGCGCCGCTCTCCAACGCCTTTCTCCTGCTATAAGCTCATATTTGACAGTCCCTTGCGTCGCAACTGGGCCGATCGAGGTGCCTCCGATCGGCCTGATCACGATCGGCTGGATGATCCCGTTCCGCTTGATCGATCCGGCGAGACTCGCTATTCCCTGCTCGGAAATGGATCGCCGCGGCTGATTCGGGTTCGGTGCGACGCAATCCAGTGGCACCCTTATCGTTCTGTGCCGTGCCGGGGCCGGCTTGGCTGCGGTTGCGCTGGGGTCGCCCATCACCGAATCCGGCAAGCGGTCCGCCAGCCTCGATTTATTGGGATCTGAAAGAAGAGAGCTGATTCCCCTGCCGAGACGCTTTGTGGTGTCTGGCATCGTCTTCCTCCAATGAAAACTGGCCATTACTGGCCGATATTGGCCATTGTTCCACGTGAAACAAGCCTCATCCTATCCTTGAGGCTCTGGATGTCAAAGACAATCACACATACATAAGCGGTTGTATCATAGAAGTTTGGATCATTCAGGAGGCAGCCCGGCGGAATCCCGCCGCGCCGGCCCACCATAGTGTCGCGTAGCCTCATTTTGATCAACCGGTCATTCGCCAGCAGCGGGGAGCGGCTCTGTTTCACGTGAAACAGGATCGCCAAGCCCCGCACCGGAGGGCGGATCCAGCACGGCGAAGACTGCGAGGGCTGCGACGCGGGCTGGCGGCTCGGTACCCGAATGTGGGGGGTAAACGTGCTCGAAGAGATCCGGCTCTGCTTTGAGCTTGCGGTAAAACGACTGGTGATCCTTATCGACCAGCACATAGTCGGCACCGAACTCAGTCTTGATATCACCGATTTGGACCCGGAAAGCCTGCTGGCGAACAAGCAAGTAGGGCCCCTCACGCACTCTAACTTTGACAGTCGATGTTCGCGGCGATTTGCCTTGCGTGATCACGCAGAAGCGTTTCCACAATACCGGGTCAATGCTGTTGGTGAACTGAGGATCCAGGCCGCAGACATAATCGTTGTGGTGGTTGTAGTAAAAGTACATTGGGAACTCGTCCCAGTCGTCGGCGAAGACCAGAGACCCCGACGGTGTGTTCTCTTGCAGAAACGCCATTGCCTTTTTGATGTTCCGAATGTCGAACTTGCAGCGGGCTGACTCACGCGTGAGCGTCAGCGCCACTGCGGCGATGGCCAAGGTGACCAGGCACAGCGACACGTAGGTCCGGCGATAGGCACTACGCATGGAGCGATAAACCTCCGGCAGCGCCTGCGACACCGCACGCCCAACCTCGCTGGCCCGCATGTCGAATCCACGCCACAAGCTCGCCGCACTCAGCAGGCAGAACATGGGCCAGTATTCAATGAAGCGCCGCGCCCACAAACACAATCCCAGAAACAGGAAGTTCAATAGCAATAGGGCGACCGTCTCAGGGTGCAGGAAACGCCGCCAATTGAAACGCAGCACCACGCTCAGGCCGAACACAATGAGTGTAAAGGCCGAAGTCTGCAACCAATAGTCAAGGTGGATGGGCTTCCATTCACTGCCCACCCGAACCTTCTCGACCGCCGCCGTCTGCAAGCCCGTCTCGAACAATTGCACGCTCAAGAACGACATGTTTTCGGGGAAATAGGGATGCGTGAGCAACCCAACCCCCAAGCCAACAAAGCAAGCCACCGTGAGCCACAGGAGCTTTCGCCACTCGTCGGCGAACACCGCGAAGCTGCCTCCGACAAGGGCCACGATGATTGGATGAAACACAAAACCACCGTAGACGTGACAATACAGCGCCCCGAGGATGCCGACCCAAACATAGCGACCGCACACACAGCAATCGAAGACCAACAGCAGGATCGCGAGCGAGACGATCGGCGCGCGAATGTAGGCCATCCGCAGATAGAAGTCGATCGGCAAGGCCAGCAGCGCGATAATCCAAAACCACCGGAAACCCACATCCATTCGTCGAAGGATGCGTTCGGCGGCGAACACCACCACCCCGAACATCAACACAATGAACACTTTCCCGCCCAGGATGTACGGCGACTGCAACCAACTGCGCAGCGCCACTTTGATTCCGGAGCCCGCGGCGTTCTCGCTTCCGGCCCATTCATGCCAACTCGCGGGCATCGCGTCCGCGAGCCATTTCGAGCCGTGGACGAACGGAATCATCATGATGTGGAAGCCGTGGTGGTGGCTGACGTTGTTTTCATTGAGAATCGTGTGCCGCAACCAACGGAACTTATCAGGGAAGCCAATTTCCGGAAGCAGAACGGCCATCTTGACGTGATAGAACGAATCCCGGCCGGCAGGCTCGTACGTAGACCACTGCACATAGGTCATCGCTGCGACGCCGAGCAAGAACGCAATCAGCGACCCTCGCCGGACGCTTCGGTTCGTCCTAAGCGATGCTTGAGCGGTGGACTCTTCCTCGGTATCGTGGCGGGGGCTCATGGTCGGCAACTTTCCACGAAAGCGCGGACCGATGCAAGAGGACAATTCGAAGATCGCGAATATTCCCGGACCTCACGGGAAGATACTGCCGGGAGCAACGATGAACAAAGCCGAATCCGACGAAGAAATCGCCTCATCGACTCCGCCAACACGCCCCGTTGCAGAATCGAGTACTGACCGCGGGGGCCCGATCGTGGCCTATGTTGAAGTCGATCGGTATTGTCCGACGTGCGCGTACAACCTCCGCACACAACCGGTGCGTCGGGACGGCCCCACCCGGCTCTTGGTCGCGCGCTGTCCGGAGTGCGGCGCGTTCGACGCCGTGGCCAACGCCATGACCGCCACCAAGCCATGGTTGAGTCGGTTGGCGATGCTGGGTCTGTTGTTATGGATCATTGCCCTGCTGTGGTCCATCTTCGGCCTGAGTTTCGCGCAGGGCGCCGTCAACTATGTGACGCTTGAAGAGTTTACTTTCTGGCAGCAGGGCCCTGCATCTTCGCCCCCGGCCGGTGTCCTTTTGCGGCCGTACCGGCGTGTTCTCAGGCCCGACTATCTCACGCGCGACTACTATTTCACTATGAGCCTGGCCATTTTTGGGTCATTCGCATTGGCTTTCCTGCTCATCGGCATGCTGGTTGTCGTGTGCCATCATTGGCGTCGGGTCGTGTTCGTTTGCTTCGCGGTGGTTCACACGCTGGTGGTCTCCGCATTTGTTTGGGAAATCTGGAGGCACGACGTGCCGGGACTCTTCGACTGGGGCAGGGAGTACATCGTCGCGTTTGCCATCGTGCGTTTGGTCGGCGCCCTCGCGGCAGTGTGGGCCGGTCGCCCACTGGCCAGGCTGACGGTACGAATCTTCCTACCGCCTCGTATCC
>JACZTW010000190.1 GCA_022573485.1 Planctomycetota bacterium | reverse complement strand
CCGTCGAATACCCGGCAGGGTAGCGCGCCTCGGTCGCCGCTGTGCTTCGGCCGTTATTGCCCGCCGCCGCCACCACGACCACGCCCCGACGTTCCGCCTCGAAGATGGCCCGGGCCAGCGAACGGTAGTCTGCTGAGAAACTGAAGCTCATGTTGATCACATCCGCGAGGGGAATCTCGGAATCGGTGATGTCGAAGTCGGCGTTGCCGTTGAGCGCCCCGATAATGCCCACCACCACGGCGTCCAGCGTACACAGGCCCGACCCATCGCAGACCTTGTGCACCGTCACGTCAAAACCCGGCAGCAGGCCGGCCATGACGCCGGAATTGACGCCCGCTGCCAGCAAGCTCACCACCGCCGTACCATGGCCGCCGGGGAAGTCGTCGCTGACATTCGTGCTGCCCGAAACGTAGTTGGCCCCGCCGAAGAGCGCGCTGGCGGAAAACTCCGAGTGGTTCAGCGTGCATCCCGTATCCAGCACCGCAACGGACACGCCGCCCGAGCCGGACGCCAGCAGACCCCGTGCCTTGATGGCATTGGTGGTGAACAATTGATACTGCGCAAACTGTGCTGAGTTGGCTGTCGGTATCAGGCCGTCAATCGTCGCCACTCGGCCGGCGAAGTTAGCCTCAGCGTATTCGACACTCAAGAGTTGCTGTGCCAGCGTGATCGCCGCCCCTTCGCTGCCCGGCTCCACCGCAAGGGTCACCACTTGAATGTCCGGGATAACATCGACAAGCGTTCCATTAAGCGCCGTGGCCGTGGCCGATGCCACTTGCAGAAACGTGTCTCCGCTCAGGCCTTGATCGAAGCCGACCAGAACCAACCCCGGCACGAACACATCGGCGCCCTCGCCCGTACCGAATAAATCATCGCTGCTCAAGTCAGGCAGGTCATCAACCGTGTTGCCTGTGCCGCCGTTGTCGTTCGCGTTGTCGTTGCCGTTGTCATTAGAGTTGGAGTCGCCCGGGCCGCAGTGGCCAAACACGAGCAGGCAGGCCGCCGTCAGCATCCCCACAGTCAGCTTGTGTCGAAATTCTCTCAGCATGTTTGGTTCCCCAGCGCAGGAAGGCGTTTCGTGTGTTCTGATCGGCGCGCCGCGTAGCGCAGCCTTCTCACTTATCCTAGCACCACTTCAGTTAGAAAGACAATCGGATTCGACTCCAGGAAAGGAACTTACCGCAGAGATCGCAGAGAACGCAGAGACGGTTCTTGGATAGAAAACAACAAGGCTTCTCTGCGCTCTCTGCGTGCTCGGCGGTTTCTCTTCTGTATGCCACGGCTCCTTGAAAGATCCAAGTTTTCAGGCAGAGCCTAATTCAGAAAGTGCTCTTCGATGTACTTCGCAGCCTGCTTGAATTGGCGTGCGGCTTCGGCGAAATCGACCGTCATGGACTTGATTTGCCGGGGCGTCTTGACGCGGGCTTGGCCTGCGAACTTGGTGTTCAGCGGGATTTGAGCCGACGGGCCATTGGAGAGTGTGGTTTCCACTTCAACGCTGAGCAAGTAATCGATCAGTTTCTCCGCACCTTCGGGATTCGGGCAATCTTTGACCACCGACAATGTGTTGGGAATGAACAATGTGCCGATCTGCGTCGAGTCCGTATCGAGATAAACGATCTTGACCGGGCTTCCGGCGGCGATTTCGAGCATGGCGTCATCCGTGTCGGTCAAGGCGCAGTGCAATTCGCCCCTGCCGACCGCCTGGGCACAGCCGCGGTTGCCCGACAGGATTTGAACGTCGTTGGCTTTGATGTCCGCCAACCACTTCGCCGCCCGCTTTTCGCCCAGGGACGCGAAGAGGCAAGCCACGTGCGAAGCCGTGGTGCCGAAGAGCGGTTTGGCGATGCCGACCTTGTTCTTCCATTTCGCGTCGGTTAGATCGAAGATCGACTTCGGTTCCACATCGGGCTTCACGAGTTTTGTGTTGACGATCAGCACGCGCGCCCGAGCGGCGAAGCCGTACCAGAAACCGTCGGGATCTTTGAATTGTTTGGGGTAATTGGCAGCTTCGGATGGGTTGCAAGCCTGAAGCAAACCTTCCTGTTTCAACCGGATCGTGTTGACGATCTCATTGTTCCAAAACACATCACAGCGCGGCCTGTTTTTTTCGGCGCGAATGCGATTGACCAGTCCGATGGTCTTGGTTGCCTCGGCATCATAAACCACCCGCACATCGATTCCCGTTGTCCGCTCGAACGCTTCGAGAATCGGCTCGGAAAAACCCCTGTCCAACGCGGTATAGACCACCACCGGCTGCGGATCGCCCGCGCCGGCAGCAAACAAGGTACAACACAGCAACAGCATCGACATCATCGGCGATCCTCGCTCGGCTTGAAGGCGCCGCGAATTCGAGCAATTTCCTCGTAGTACTTCAGCGTGGTCTCCAGATTGCGCAGCTCGTTGTTGAGATCTTGGAGTTCCTTTTCATCCGGCTTGTTTTCCTCATCGGCGGAGCGGAGGTCGATGAATTGTTGCACGATGCCCACTGCCCGGCGCTGATAACGAACGGCATCGCCAACGTAACCCAACAAGCAAAGCGAACGAGCGTAGGTATCCACAATGGCGGGCGAGCCCCCTTCGACAGCGTCGTAGGCGAGTCGGGCCGCCAGATGGGCGAGTTCGGGCCAGCGACGGTCCAGGTCCTCGGCGTTGCCCGCGGTCATCAGCGTCCAGGCGATGTTATTGAGGGCTCGATACTTGTCTGCGTGCGTCTTGATGACGTCACGAGCAAAGTCTTCCGCCGCGGTATTGTCTTTCAAGTGAGTATACAGAATCGTGAACTTCAGAGTCAGTGCGTCCTCGACTTCGAAGGTGTCGGGGAATTTCGCAAGCAGCTCGTTGGCGAGATCGAGGGCCGTGCTCCAATTCTCGGCTTTCTCAGCCTCCTCGATCTTCTTGACGAGTTCCGGATCCGCATATTCGGGTTCGGGAGGCTCGCCGGGCCGGCGAATCTTGTACGAGCCGTCGATGATCTTCTCGATCACGGCCTGCGCCTCGAGCGGGTGGCCTTGCCAGGCGAGGATGCCTGCCCCGTTGATCACGAACACGTGCGGCAAAGGCTTTCGGCCGACAGCCTTCATGTAGGCAATGGTCGTGTTGCTGTCGTTGTCAACCGCGATGCGCAGGTCCAGCTTGCTGAACTCAGGGTAGTTCTTGACGAAGGCCTCCACGTGGTCCACGGGCTCGTCGGAAATCGCGATGACCCGGACGTTGGATTCCTTGAACTTGCGCTGGATCCCCGCAAGCGTGAGCAGGCTCTCGGTCGAGGGTTTGGCCCAGGTCGCCCAGAAGGCAACGACATAAATGTTGTCGCTGGCCTGCCCGACAACGCGAACCGCATCGCCGAGCACCCAGCGCTTGATCGCCAGCGGCGGCGCGGGTTCGCCTTCGTCCGCCGCCAAGACCGGGGCCGGCATAACCGTCGAAACAAGCAGAGATAAACCGGTCATTCCGAGCTTCATGATGCATCTCCGTGTCGCCCTTGCGTGGACCGCACGGGCGCTTCGCTCGTTCATTCTTCCTATTGCGACGCAGTTCCAACGCCCCATCGCTCGGCAGCGCCTGCTAAACGGCAAGCCGTCGGGAAGCCGTTGCGATCCGACTTCGTCGGTTAGCAGATTCATCAATCTGACGCGGGTGCCGTACTCCCCAATCGCAGCGGCATGTCCGCCAGCACATACGCCACGGTGGCCAGCACCGCGACATTCTGTGACAATTCCTCCGGATCCACCTTGTCCAGCGTGTCGGCCGGCGAGTGGTGGTAATAAAAGTACTTCGACCCCTCAACGCGATGGCCCATGAGCACGACGCCGGCATCCTTCATCGGCCCCACGTCGGCGCCGGAATGCCCGAGGCTCAGCGCTGTCGCGTCAAACCGTGAAAACAAACTCAGGATGTCGCGCATTTGATCGGCCGCGACGGCTTGCCGTGCGTCGTCTTTGCATTCGAGCCCAAACCCGGTCGGCCGGAACACTCCGCCGTCCGACTCGATAGCGACGACGTGGTTGGCCAGCTCGTCGGCGTGGACTTTCGCATAGTTCTTGCCGCCGCGCAGGCCGTTTTCTTCATTGGTCCACAGCACCACTCGAATGGTCCGCTTGGGTCGCATGTTCAGCTTGCGGAGCACGTTGATGGCCTCCATAGCCGCCACGCACCCGCCGCCGTCGTCGTGGGCGCCTTGGCCCGTGTCCCAAGAGTCAATGTGCCCGCCCATGACCACTATTTCGTCAGGCCAGGTCGAGCCGCGCAGCTCGCCGATGACGTTGGCGGACTCGGCATCCGGCAGGGTCTTGGCTTCCATCTTCAATGTCAGTTTCACCACCACGCCGCGCGCACACAGCCGCGTAATCATGTCGGCATCCTCGGTGCTCATCGCCGCCGCAGGGATCTTGACCTTGGCATCGCCGTAACGCATAGCGCCGGTGTGCGGCGTGCGCATGCTGTCCGAAGCCGCCGATCGAATCACGCAGGCCAACGCTCCCTTTTCGGAGGCCAGCCGGGCGCCGATCGAGCGATAGCGCACCGCCGTTCCATAGTTCCATTTCTCGCCGGGGTGCGTGACCCGCATGTCGTTATTGAACAGCACAATCTTGCCGCGAGCGCTTTCGCCGAGCCTCTCAAGATCCGCTTCGTCGCGCACGGCGAGCACTTCGGCGGTGATGCCTTCGGGCGGCGTGCCGACCGACCCACCCAAGCCGAGAATGGGAATGTCGTAAGGCCGCGGCGCGATCATGGTCAGCGATTCCTTGCCGCGCACCCAATGCGGCACCATCACTGGCTCGAGGCGGACGTTCTCTTGGCCGTCCTTTCTCATTGCCTCTGCTGCCCAGCGGACCGCCTGTTCCAACTGCGGCGAGCCGCTCAGGCGATGGCCGATGTCGTCGCAGAGTTCCTCCATCTTGTTGTAGGCCTCGTTGCCCGCCAGGGTTGCGTCGATAATCCGCTCCGCCGCCGCACGATACTGATCCGCGATCGGCGTAGCGGTCGTGTTCTCACCGCCGGAGTCCGCCCGGATCGCGTTCTGCGAAATCACCGCCAGCGCGGCGAGCACTCCAATTCGAGCAAATCGTCCTGTCATTTTCATGCTGTGGCCCTCTTTTTGTTGAAACAGTTGCGCGAACTTGCGACCGACGAAGAAAACGCTGCCCGGCGTGCGCAGTCCACGGCGACAATCCGCCACGACAGATCTGCCAAACGGCAAGCCCGCGGGAGGCATTCCCGAAGTGACTTCGTCGCTTAGCATCTCCCGATCACAAGGACCCGCCAGTCTAGCATCTCAACCGAGCGTTTCCAAACCCCCGCTGCAACGTGGTAGTGATTCACTTTGAAAACCCTGTCCCACACTCCGGACAACGATCCTCTGACGCACGGAGATCGTAACCGCATTTCACGCACAGGCCGAGCTTCTTGCGTTTGCGGCGGCGGTAGAAGGGTCGGCAGCAAGACCATAAGACCGTTGCGAAGAACGCGCTTGGAATCCAAAATGGCAGCAAGAAATACTGCGTCCCACCTTGCCCCGCGATCCCTCGTCTCCAGCCAACTCTCGGAATCAGCGCTGTGTCAAAGCTGTTGAATCCGCTCCACCACCGCTTTGTACCCGTAGTGCTCAGGCCGACGAACTCCACATAACGAAGCGCGCCGCCGGAGACCGAGATGGTCGTGCGAGTGTTGGACCACCCTAGAACAGTATAGCTCACGCCCCACAGCCCCACGCTGAGCAGCAGGCCGATGAGGGACAGGATTGTGAGCGACTTTCGGATCATGACCTCTCAAACTCCTGCCCGCACTCAGGACACCGTTCGTTCGATCCGCGAAGGTCGTAGCCACACTTCACGCACAGGCCGAGCTTCCTGCGTGTGCGGCGGCGGTGGTGACGAATCGGATGGCATTTGAGCAGGAGGCTGCCAAAGAATAGAAGAAATACCCAAAACGGTATCCTGATGAGATGTGTGATGGAATTGCTGTTCCAACTTGGAAGCCAGTAAGTAGAGAATCCTTGGAAACTGCGGAGTTTCAATCCGGGAGTCCAAAGCATGGGCTTTGATGGGATCAATCGGTTAGGGCCTGTGTCTTGGGTAAGTCCTCTTCCCTCGTAAACCACGAAGCGAGTGTGCAAGTACTCTCCGCTAGCGAAGCCATGGAACAACGTAAGCCGGATGCGGCCTGAATCTGATACATAAATGGGTCCCCAATAACTCACCCCCCACAGCCCCACGCTGAGCAGCAGGCCGATGAGGGAGAGGATTGTGAGGGTCTTGCGGATCATCTCTCAAACTCGTTCCCGCATTCAGGGCAGCGATCCTTCGATGCCCGCAGGTCGTAGCCGCACTTCAGGCAGAGTCCGAGCTTCTTTCGTTTGCAGCGGAGGCGAAAAAGAAGTGGGCGACAAGATCCGAGAAGAAGGCTGAATCCAACGGTTGGTATCCAGAGCGGCAGCGAGAACCACGGCAAACTGCCCGACTCGTTGTGCTGAATCACGGGCAACCACTGCGATCTGTTCCTCAAATATAAGACTCGCATCCTTGACGCAGCGCCTTATTCGGCCCTTCATGGCCAAGGACGTTTGTTTTCTGACTTTAGTAGTTTCATTATTGAAGCGAATCTACTTATGTCAGGTGACAGTTCTTCCAAAAACTTCAGCAGTTTATCATCATCGACGGTCGAGTGGGATTGGATTCTCTTCACTGCTTCAATAAAGTAGTGACGTTGCATGATTAAGAACCTTTGAAAATCGATTCTCTCACGATACATCCGGTAGTCCCATGCTCGTTGGATATCCTTAGGATCGTCCGAACCCATGCGTAAAAAGACTTTGGGGGATATTTCGGGCCATCCTCCTGGCAAGGCGTGATACGAACAAGCCAGGAGCCCTCTGAGATAGTCCTTTAGTGCTTCATCATGTTTCTTTAGTGTTTCAAGGGAATTACCCCGCAACATAAAGATTTGAACATATGTTTTCTCGGGAAGCCTGTACTTGAGGGCATTGCTAAGATGGGTGACTGCCTTGGATGGATCAACAACACCTGTTCGCTGGTTGTATACCAGACCAAGCGACAATTGCAATTCTGCTTGTTCCTCAGTCTTTCGGTATTTCTTCAGCAACTTGAGAAGTGGTTCTGCATTCCGTGACTTATCAACCATCTTTTGTGCTGATTCATAATCACGAATGAAATCCTGTGAGAAAATGCATTCGCCACTAGCGCCTGTGAGCCCAGAGTGTTGCGCAAAGGCTGGAGACACACAGAACGTAATACAGAGAAGAACAATGATCACAAGAATTGAAGTTTTATTCATCTTATCATTCCTCACTGGCCGTACAATAATTAGCTTGATCCGTATAGCATGCGGAACTTTGGTTTCCTAGCAGTGTAACACGCCTCCTGAAGCCGCAACAGCGGGGTCATATCCGCATTTCAGGCAGAGTCCGAGCCGCTCACGTTTGCGGCGGCGGAGAAACGGAAGCGAGAACCATGCTGGCCACACCCCTCAGTCTATCCCTGGATTACTTGCTCCCCAAACCAATAACACGGAGCCGTAGATGACAGCACACGACCACGAAGTCTGTTCGGCACGTGTTTTCACTCCTTACGTTACACTATACTGACTGCCTCTCTCCCCCTTCACGGCGCGTCTCTTCAGCTTCTTGGCCTTGACCAGCTTGCTGATTGCTGTGTAAGCCTTGCCTGCACGTCCTTCTGCGTTCCAACGCCTGACGATCTCGGCACCGGTGGCACCATTCTTGCCGGCCCGCTTTATGAAGTTCAGAATTGACTGTGCCCCACTCATC
>JACZTW010000189.1 GCA_022573485.1 Planctomycetota bacterium | reverse complement strand
AGCAGACCGGCGTGCCGCGTTCCATCGTCGTGGGCTCGGTTGCGGATCTCCCCTTTCCTGACGGCACGTTCGATCTAGTGTCGTGCGTCAACTGCCTTGAGTTCGTCGAAGATCGCCGCCGCGCCTTTAGCGAGATCGCCCGAGTGCTCGCGCCCACCGGTCGGGCGGTGCTCGCCGTGCTCAACCGGCGGAGCTTGTGGGAGATCACGCGCCGCCTGCGGCGCCCGATTTCTCGCACCTCCTACTATGATGGCCGGTTCTTTGGCGAGCAAGAGTTGCGCGACCATTGTGCGGCTGCGGGGCTGGATGTGGCTGACTGCCGCTCGGCCGTGCACTTCCCGCCGATCCCGCCGGGTCCGCTGGCGCGACTCTACCTCGGATGGGATCGTTGGGCCTGCGCGCGCCGCCACCGCTTCGGCGGCGTGCTCTTGTGCCACGCGACGAAACCTGCGAAAACTTCTGCACGGAGCGAGAATCACTAGGTTTGCTGCGTCGAAAATCCGTACGTGTTTGGGCGTGGCGCCAAATCCGGGCCTGGACGTCCTTGAGCCGGGCTCTTCAGGGTCTCCGCCGCGGCGGATCCGCAGGTCGCCACGACAGTGGTCCGTGGTCTGAAGGCCACGGCTCAGTAAGGAGACGCCGGCCGCTCCAGTGATTGAGTGCCGAGAGGAGTGTTCATGCGCTACGTGGTGGCCGGCGTTGGTCGGCAGGGATTGTCCGCGGTCTATGACCTCGTCTGCAATTGCGAGGCTTCCGAGGTGCTGGCCGTCGATGCGCGCCTGACCGATGATCGCTGCCGGAATGAAGTCCAGGCGCACGTCGCCCAACTGCTCCACGATCGCGCAGCCGTCGTCCGTCTGCAAGGCGCCGATCTGGCCGCGCAATCCGCACTGGACAAACTGGCCGACGAGATCCGCGGCTTCGATTGCATAATCAGTGCCCTGCCTTACGCCCTGAACGGCAAGCTCTCGCAAGTCGCCATCGCCGCCGGCGTACCCATGTGCGACATGGGCGGCAATCCGGACATGGTGGATCAGCAGCAGCAACTGGCCGCCACGTTCAACCATATCCTGGTCCCCGAATGCGGGCTGGCGCCGGGCATTGCCAACGTGTTCATCAAGTACCTGCACGAACACCACGGCGCGACGCACATCCAGGCATTCTGCGGCGGGCTGCCGAAAGAAAAGCCCGATCCCGCCGCCAACCCCCTGCAATACAAGCTGGTGTTCAGCCCGCAGGGCCTGATCAGTGAGTACATGGGCGAGTGCCCGATTCTCGACAACGGCAAGGTACACTACGCTGCAGCGCTGTCCGGCCTGGAACGCTTCGACGACGACCACGAGGCGTTCTACACAAGCAACAACTCGCCGCGGATCCTCGAATACTTCGCCTTGCTCGGCATTCAGCAGTGCCGATACAAGACGCTCCGCTACGAGGGCCATCTTGAGAAGATTCGGGTGCTGCGCTCGTTGGGATATCTGCGGCGGCACGACAGCACGGATCCCGATCTCGCTCAGCGACTGGCGGACTCGGCCGCGTTGAAGTTTGACCGTGCCAGCGACGAAGACAAGGTCATTCTCGCCGTGCGCGGGAGCGCCGACGGTTCCTCGCCCGCATCGATCGAGCTGATCGACCACCTTGACCCGGATACGCGCTTTACAGCCATGGAGCGGACTACCGCCTGGGGCACGACGATCGTGGCCTATGCCCTCGCCAAGGGCATCTGCAGGCCGACGAATTTCGCCACGCCGGAGCAGTTCATCGACACAAAGTGGTTCATCGAGCAGCTCCGCCGCCGCACCGAACGCATCACAATCAAATCACCCTGACGTTGCTGCCCGAGGAGCGCTAGCTATTGATGCGAGGGCGATTTTGTGTGATACTGCGTTCGCTTCACTGGGAATGGTCTTCATTGAAAGGTGCGCTGAAATGACAAATCGTAGACTTCTTCTTGCGTGTGTTCTGGCGTTCTCGATCAGTGTACCGGCGGTCGCCGGGGATAAGTCACAAGAAAAGAAAGTCGTTAGTCCGGCGCTCGACTTCACCATGAAGAACATCGACGGCCAGGACGTCTCCCTGGGCGATTACCAGGGCGACGTATTGCTTCTTGTCAACGTCGCCTCGGAATGCGGATTGACGAAGCAGTACAAAGATCTGGAGGCCTTCTACAAGAAGTACAAGAACCAGGGCGTGAAGGTGCTGGCATTTCCGGCCAACAACTTCGGCGCTCAGGAGCCCGGCACGAACAAGGAAATCAAACAGTTCTGCAAGACGACTTTCGATGTGACGTTTGATCTCTTCTCGAAAGTTTCAGTGAAGGGCGACGACATCTGCGACCTCTACAAGTACTTGACCCGCACGAGCAAGAATGGAGAATTCGGCGGCGAGATTCAATGGAACTTCCAGAAGTTCCTGGTCGATCGAACGGGTCGGGTTGTCGCACGATTCAAGCCCCGCGAGAATCCGATGGGCGACAAGATCGTTCAATTCGTGGAACGCCTACTGAAGGAACAACCGAGCCATTCCTCGAACGGCAGCACAGGAAAAGACTAAGAACCCCGGTCCTCGCCGCCGAAAGCACGCCAACAAGCGTGCTCAGACCGACGATGCCCCCCCACCGCACCGATTTGCGCTGCGCTTACTGTCGGCTGCCGGCTCGCTGGCTGCCGGCGGGCTGACTGCCCTACCTTTTCTCTCGTCCACCTTCTGGTGGCTATCCTGGCTGGCTGCATTCGCACTGATCGCCGTGGTGAGCCGCCGAACGGCGCGCGCAGCGCTCGGCCACGGCTGGCTCGCGGGCATCGGGTTCTACCTCACGGCGACGTATTGGCTGCCCGCTACGATCGAACGATTCTCCGACTACGCCGGTTGGCTTTCCATCCTGATGTTCGTCGGGTACTGCACGCTCGTCGGCGTGCAGTTTGCACTCTTCGGCTATCTGTCCGCCAAGCTCCGCCGCGCTGGCTCGCTCTTGATCTACCCTGTGGTGTGGGTGGCCATCGAGCTGCTCTGGCCGAGCATCTTTCCCTGGCAGTACGGCAGCACGCAGTTCCAGCGCCTGACCCTCATTCAAGTTACAGAGCTTACCGGCGTGTACGGGATCAGCTTTCTCTTGATTTGGTTCGGGGCGCTCGCCCACATGGCGATTGAGCGCTGGGGAGCAGACCGGCCCCCTGCTCATTTCAGAGCGCACATCGCCGCATTTATCGCAACCGTCGCGCTCGTGCTGTGTTTCGGATGGTGGCGGACAAACGATGTGGCCGACTACCTTGCCGAGCGCGCGCCAATGCGAGTCGCCTTGATTCAACCCGGCCAACTCCAGCATGACACGTTGCCGGTATGGTGGCACCGCTGTCGGCAACTTTCCCAGACCATTGACGAGCCTGTGGACTTGATTTGCTGGCCGGAGTCCGCCGTCGGCAGAGCATACCACATTCAAGAGACTGACTTGAAACCGCCTCCCGATGCGCAGCCTGGATCACGCGAGGCATTCCGCCCCTACCGCGAGCCCCAGTCCCACTTGCTCTTCGGTGCCAGCAGTTGGGACACTACGGCGAGCGGCGAGAAGTTCTTCTACGTCAGTGCCCTGCTCAGCGACAAGCAGGAACGCATCATCGATCGGTACCACAAGCGCTCGTTGGTTCCGTTCGGCGAGTACATTCCCGGCGAGAAGTGGTTTCCATCGCTACGCCGATTCTCTCCCTGGCCTGTCCATTTCGTGCCCGGCCCTTCCGGCGATCCAGTGATCGCGCCGGACCTGGCCCGGATTGGCGTGCTCATTTGTTATGAGGACATCGTCGCGAGCATGGCGCGGGAATCAGTGCTTCGCGGGGCAGATCTGCTGGTCAATCTGACGAACGATTTCTGGTTCGGCCAGTCTCCCGCCCTGCGGCAGCATTTGCAACTGGCAGTGTTCCGCGCGGTGGAGAACAAGCGCTATCTGCTGCGCAGCACGACCACCGGCGCGACGGCCGTCATCGCGCCGACGGGCAGGATCATCGCACAAGCCCCCTTCGGAGACCCCCACGCACTCCTCGCCACCATACACACTGCCGAATTGACGACCTTCTACACACAATGGGGCAACGTCTTCGCCTGGGCATGCTGTGCGGCCGTCGTCATTATCTCGGTCCGCCGTTTTCTGGCGCGCGGATCACGAGCGAAGTCCGGATAAACGCGGGCCGCTTGGTGCGATCTCGGTCGTATCGTATTTCATGGGTAGGGAAAGAATGGCTCAGGTCTCTGCCCATCCATGTTTCGAACTCTTCGAGCGCGAGATCACGAGGTTTCGCAGCTTTGCAGAGCAGCGCGCCGGCCACGATGGTCCGCCGTCGCGTCGGCAGCGGAAGCGCTATCACCGATCTTGGCCGCTCGAGATCACGGTCGGCCGGGAGAGCTCCGCGCAGCATTACAGCGCCGCCCTGCACGACGCCTCGGAAATTGGAATGGGCTTCATGTCCGACCACATGTTTGAGAAAGATACGATCGTTTACATCAAGCTGTTCTGGCACGAATCCACGGCCCTGCGCATCCCCGCCATCGTGCGGCACTCGAATCCCGGGCCCAACGGCGTACTCGTCGGCGTTGAGTTTGCAATCCATGACGCCGCCTTGTGTGAAACGTCTTTGCGGTTTGATGATTCAACATCCCTGTAGATTCGCCTTCGTAACTGAGTCAGGCGGCCGGGGACTCGGTTTGCTGAATGTGCCGTTCGCCGTATCCATGCGTCTGGCCACAACTGTGACGCCGCCCGCGTTTTGTGCTACAATTCCCGCCCGTGAGACCCTTCACCATACATCCTCTGCGAAAGCGGGGCGCGGACGCGACCCGGTTCACCGCAGCCCTGTCGTGTCTGGCTGCAACCTTGGCCGTGCATGGCGGCTGCGTTGCGGGGCCGTCGGCCTTGCGCGCCAGCCACATCAACTACAATCTCGCCATTCAGCAGACCACCAGTGAGCAACTTCTGCTCAACCTCGTCAGGCTCAAGTATCGGGATGTTCCCTTTTTCCTTGAAGTTGGAAGCGTGGCCGCCCAGTTCACTTTCGAGGGATCCCTCGGCGGTCGGATCGTCTTCAACGAAGACGTCGGGGTCAATTCAGAGAACCCAGATGTCTACGGCCTTAGCGCCGGCCTGGGGTATTCCGAGAGGCCGACCATCACCTATGCACCCCTTCAAGGTGAGGATTTTGTGGAGCGGCTGCTCTCGCCGTTGACCCTCGATACCATTCTGCTGTTGACGCGATCCGGCTGGAGTTTGGACCGTGTCCTGCGCCTGACCGTCCAACGCATGAATGATCTCGACAATGCCTCCAACGCCTCCAGCCCCACACCGATCCTCGCTCCGGAATTCGAGCAGTTCCGGCAGATGGCCCACTTGTTGCGGCAGTTGCAAATGGACGGCGCGGTCGAAATTGAATACGAGACCACGGAGATCGACGCATCCCATCCCATCGCCATCGAGCGCTTCACGCCGTCAGACGTATTGGCTGCTCTGCAGAGTGGACATGGTGTACGTCGCACGCTGGATGGAAAGGCCATCGTCTTTACAGCGACTCGAAGCACGCCGGTGTTGCGCATCGCTCCCGATTGGATGGACTCCGACGAAATCAAGCAACTTGTGGAAATGCTCGATCTCAAGCCCGGCTTGCCGCGTTATGATCTGACCGTGGCCGTGGGATCAAGCGGATCGTCCGGTCCCCATGAATCCATTGCGTTCGAAACGCGATCGCTGATGGGCGTCCTCTTCTTTTTGTCGCAGGCGGTCGAGATCCCTGAGTCACATGCGGACCTGGGCTGGATCACACAAACTATCGACGCCAACTCTGAACCGTTTGATTGGGCCAGGGTCACCGGCAACCTCCTGCGCATTCAGACGGCCTGGGGACGTCCCGCCCAAGCCGCCGTCGCCGTCAAATACCGAGGCGCGTGGTTCTACATCGACGACGCTGAGTTGAGTTCAAAGTCAACCTTCTCTCTGCTCAGCCAGCTCTTCGCCCTCAAGGCAGGCGACGCAAGAACCGAGAGACCCGTCCTGACACTGCCCCTGTGAGACTGAGACGTGGAGCCCATGATGAGAGACTTGGAAGGCAAGAACGCGCTGGTTTGTGGCAGCACGCAGGGCATCGGCTTGGCGTGCGCGCAGGAGTTCGCCCGCCGAGGAGCGACGGTCACGTTGGCCGCGCGCAACGAGGATTCCCTCAAGAAAGCACAGGCGGGCTTGCCCACGACTGCGGGACAAGAGCACAACCACATTTGCGCGGATTTCTCCGATCCGAGCGCCCTCAGGGACAAGGTTGCAGCTCATCTCGAGGCTGCCGGCCCGATTCACATTCTCTTGAACAACACCGGCGGACCCAAGAGCGGTCCGATTCTCGACGCCACACCCGAGCAATTCGCCGCGACATTCTCGAATCATGTAATTTGCAACCAATTGTTAGTCCAGACCGTGGTCCCGGGCATGAAGCAGGCCGGCTACGGCCGAATCATCAACATCATCTCGACTTCCGTGGTCGCGCCGATCCCCGGCTTGGGTGTCTCGAACACCATCCGCGCGGCGGTGGCCAACTGGGCCAGAACGCACGCCTGCGAACTCGGACCGCATGGCATCACGGTCAACAACATCCTGCCGGGCTACACAGATACCGCCAGACTCCGATCTCTGATCGGCGTTTTGGCCGAACGCAGGAATACCACGCCGGAACTGCTCGAAGCCGACTTGAAATCGAAGATCCCGCTCGGGCGATTTGCCGCACCGGAGGAAATCGCCGCAGCCGCAGGCTTTCTGGCTTCGCCTGCGGCCTCGTACATCTCCGGCGTCAGTTTGCCGATCGACGGGGCGCGAACCGCCACGCAGTAACCGTTTCCAATGAAACGCAACGTCCAATTGCTGATCGCCTACGACGGCACCGATTTCCACGGTTGGCAAACTCAGGGGGCTCTGCGCACCGTGCAGGCGACAATCGAGGAGGTTGTCCGGCGCGTGGTGCGGCACCCCGTAACCCTGATCGCGAGCGGCAGAACCGACGCCGGCGTGCATGCCGCCGGACAAGTCGCCAACTTCCACACCACGAACGAACTCCCGACCGACAAGCTCCGCCACGCCCTCGGCAACCGCCTGCCGAAAGATGTCGATCTGCTGCGCGTGCGCGACGTCCCGCCGGGCTTTCATTCCACGCGCCGTTCCACCTGCAAGTTGTATCGCTATCGCATCTTCAATCACCCGCGCAGGCCGACGCGACACCATCAGCAGAGGTACGTCTACCACTATTACAAACAGCTCGACTGTGGCGCGATGCGCCGTGCCGCCCGGCTTTTCGTGGGCACGCACGACTTCAAAGCGATGGCTTCGACGCGAAGCACTCCGCGACAGAGCAGTATCCGCACGGTCCTGCACTGCGAAGTATATGCTGCCTGCGAGGAAATACGGATCGACGTCTGCGGCACGGGGTTTCTGTACAATCAAGTCCGCAACATGGTCGGTACGCTGCTCGAAGTTGGCCGAGGCAAATGGCCTGCCGAATGCGTGACGGAGATCCTGGAGTCGCGCAATCGCCAAAACGCCGGACCGACCGTGCCGGCCCAGGGACTGTGCCTGCAATGGGTGCAATACCCCCCCGATCACATCTTTGCCGATGGTGGCGAACCCGATCCACTTCACGAGCGTAATCCAGTTATGGAAACGAACCCATGACCCGCCGGGGTGCCACTGGTCCCGGCCTGTCGGGAGCCTGCGCGGACTTCCGACCACAAACAGGCTCGCACCCATGAGAATCTGCCACGTCATCACGCGATTGATCATCGGCGGTGCGCAGGCGAACACACTGTTGACCTGCGAAGGGCTGCACGATCCAGGCCACGAAGTGCTGCTGCTGG
>JACZTW010000188.1 GCA_022573485.1 Planctomycetota bacterium | reverse complement strand
TCCGAGTGGAACGATGAAGCGACGGATGAAGATTGCGAGGAAGACGAACTCGAGCCCGAAGATCAAGTTTGCGAAGGAGATGAGTGATGCGCAAGACGACGATTCTCACCATCGGGATCTGTGTACTTCTGGGCGGCTGCAATACCGGTCCGCCCCAAAAGGAAGCGCGGCAGCTCGCGGAGAAGCGCTTCTCCCATCAAAAGGCGAAGATCAAGTATCTTCTGGCGTTTGAACAGTTCCAAAACGGTCAGACCGACAAGGCTCGCGATTCGGTCAGCGAAGCCATCGGGCTGTATTCCGAGGAGCCGGCGTACTTTCTGCTCTTGGCAAAGGTCTACCTCGAAGCGGGCGAACTCTCCAAGGCCAGAGAAGTCCTTTATCACATAGCCAACAGTGAGTCACCGACAGCGGAATACAGTTATCTATCCGGTCTGGTCGCGGAGCGCTACGGTGGGCTGGATCAAGCGTTGGATTTCTATCGCGAGGCCCACGAACTCGCGCCACGCAAGACCGTGTACTTGATGGCCTATGGTGAGACGCTGATCAGCCTCGACCATCCGCAAGAAGTTCTCTACTTGATCGAGGACCATGTTCAACGTGCCGACAACCATGCCCGCCTGTGGGTGTTGGAGGGAGAAGCGCTCAACATGCTGGGGCGCTACGAAGAGGCCGCCCTCGCCTATCGCCGCGCGCTGGTGGAATTCCAGGATGATCGTTCACTTTTGGAATCGTACGCCATGGCGCTGTTCCGCGCGAGGCGGTACGCGGACGCCCTGATCCCGCTGGAGAGTCTGCGCACGGAACTGGAAGATCAAACGCCGCTGCATGCCCTCGAAGCACTGGCCCGGTGCTGCCTGGAGACCGAAGACTATGCGCGCGGTGCGACGTATCTGTGGGAAGTCACGCGGCGCGATCCGGGCGACGCGGGAGCCTGGCGGATGCTGACACAGTGCAGCTTGGCGGTGGACAATCTTTCCGCTGCCAAGCTCGCAGCCGAACGGGCTGTCGCGCTGTCGCCGGATCAGCCCGGTGCTCACACGATGCTGGGCTTCGTGCTGGTTAAGTTGCGGGACTGGGTCGAAGCGCGGCGCGTGCTGGCAGCCGCCTACGAGGCGGACTCCAACGATGTGCTGGCACTGTGCCTTTTGGGCCACGTGCTCGAAACAACCGGCTCGCCGCGGCGAGCTGTGCAGTATTACGAGCGTGCGTTGCAGGCGGACCCCGACGACGCGCTCGCCCAACATTTTTACGCCCACTTGCGCAATGGCGCGGGCCCGAGGTCTTAGGAGCGTCGCGCGTGAACCGTAGATGTGCCCGAAGGGTCGCATGAGGTGACCAATGGAAGCCAATGAAGTCTCGAAAACTGTGTTGGTCGTGGACGACGAGGTCCACATCGTGAATGTGGTGGCGCTCAAGTTCCGTGGGGCGGGCTATCGCGTCCTCACGGCTCGTGATCCACAGGAAGCGTTCGAGGTCGCCAAGAAGGAAATACCGGATCTGGTGATCAGCGACCACCAAATGCCGGGCGGATCCGGGATCGATCTGTGTAAGTGGCTCAAGTCCACACCGTCAACGGAGTCGATACCGGCCATTCTCTTGACCGCCTACGATTTCTCGATCGTCGAGGAAGCGATGGGTGAGTGCAACATCTATAGCATCATGGCCAAGCCGTTCAGTCCGCGCGAATTGCTGGCCAAAGCAAACGCCATCATGGGGATATCGGCCCCGTCGTGAACACTATGAGCACGGATCCAGTCACCACCAATCAGCAGGACCTTCTGAGCCAGGAGTTTCCCCTCCTGGCCGACCATTGGGTCGGCCTGGGCGCGTGGTGTACGTTGTGGAACGCTCAGGGGCAGTTGATCGACCCGGTCGGGCAGGGTTCGTCATTCTGGAAGACGTTGTGGAACAAAGGCCGCGGCCTGCGGCAGGAAATTGCGGAAGCCGTACGGGAATGCGCGGAGGAACCCGCGACCCGAACGCTCCTCGGGATCGAGGGACTGCAAGTAGATTGCACTCCCGTCGGCGTGCACGCGAACGAGAAGCGCATCGTCGCCGTATGCTCGGTTCGCCCGCAATGCGAATGGGGAGAGGAGTTCGCGCGCCTCTGCTCGCAGTTGCAGCTCGACGAACAGCTCATGCGTACGTGGTTCAGCGCGCAACCTCGACTCTCACCAGCACAGGTCGGATCGGTCGTTGCACTGATTCAGCGATCCTCTCAGAGCGTGCAAGACTGTCTGACCCGGCAAAAGGAAATCGACGACGTCACGGCGCAACTGGGCGACGCTTACGAGGAACTCAACCTCAACTACCGCGTCGGCGTTACAATGCGCGTGACCCAACAGCCGCACACTTACTTCGCGCAACTGTTCGAGGATCTAGCCAAGGCCACACCCTTCACGACCATGGCGGCCGTTCTGTACGATACGGACGTGCTCGATCCCAACGACCGTCTGATCATCGGCGGCGAACCGATCATCGACAAGCCGGGGGTCCTGCGAATCACGGAGGATCTGCTCGCGACGGTCCAGCAAAGCCGCAATGCCTTGATCATCAATCATCCAGCGGAATACCCACAACTGGACTGGGCTGCCGGCTGGCTGGAGCGCGCGATTCTGCTGCCGATCATCTGCAATCAGGCACTCATGGGCGTCGTTCTGGTCTGCAATCACGATCGCGACGTGGATTTCAACTCGACGGATGTCCGCCTGCTGCATTCGGTGGTCGATCGCAGCGCGATCTACCTCGAGAACGTGCTCTTGTACGCTGACCTCAACAAGCTGCTGATGGGCATGCTGCACGCCCTGGCCAGCAGCATCGACGCAAAGGATCCCTACACCTGCGGCCATTCCAATCGAGTGGCCTTGATCTCCAAGTGCCTGGCGGAGAAGGCCGGCGTGGCGGGACATGAGGCCGAACGGCTCTATCTGGGCGGATTGCTGCACGACGTGGGCAAGATCGGCATCTCTGAGTTGATCCTCTGTAAGCCGGGGCGGCTGACGCCTTCGGAAACCGCCGAAATGCAGAAGCACCCGGAGATCGGCAGGAACATCCTCAGCGGGATCACCCAGCTTCAAGATATCCTTCCCGCCATTTTGCACCACCACGAATGGCTCAGCGGCACCGGCTATCCCGGCGGATTGGCCGGCGATCAGATTCCGTGGGTGGCGAAAGTCGTGGGCCTGGCGGACGCGTTCGATGCCATGACCACGCGCCGCAAGTATCGCGAGGCCTTGCCGCTGAACGCGGCCATGGCGGAGATCCGCCGTTTTTCGGGCACGCAGTTCTGCCCCGTACTCGTAGATGGATTGGTCGCCCTGGTGCAAGAAGGGCTGGCGGATCGGCTGCAAGATATTCCCATGATTCCGGATTTCGAAAATGTGTACACAAAATGGATCCGGAGGGCGGACCTCCTCGTATGAGCATCGAGACGAAAACAGCCGCGGATGTGACCGTGATCAAGATCGACGGCGACCTGGCCGGCATCAACGCCGAGGATCTGCGCGCCGCTGTGGAGGGCGGCCTGGCGGAAGGCGTGCGCGATTTTGTGCTCGATTTGAGCGACGCCCCTTCGTGCGACAGCGCCGGGCTGGAGGCGTTGACATGGTTCCAGCGCGAGTGCGAAGACCGTCTCGGCCTGCTCAAGCTCTGCGGGCTGAGTCCGACGTTCCACAAAATCCTCGAAATCACGCGTCTGGGCGATCGATTCGTCGGCCAGGACGAGCCCTTTTAACAGCCGATACGGCGGACAAGCATGCCCAAGAAGGCCATTGACAGACTGCTCAAGCGCCGCAAGGTCGGCGGCATCCTGATCGAACGGGGTCTGATCACGCCGGAGCAGCTCGAACACGCGCTGGCCCTGCAGAAGCAATCTGATCCGCGGCAACTTCTGGGCGAGATCATCCTCGAACAGGGCATGTGTACGGCGGATCAGATCACCGAAGCGCTCGCGAGCGCGTATGACATTCCCTATGCCAAGCTCGAACCCGCGCTGGTCGATGCTCAGATCATGCGCGTTCTGCCAGTGTCGTTCATCAAATCACACAATGTTCTGCCGCTCTTTTACGTCGATCGTGTGCTGACGGTGGCGGTCAGTGATCCGACCAATCTGTATCTCATCGAGGAAATCAACCAGGAGGCTGAAGGGACCGTACAGGTGGTGGCGGCTTCCACCGACGACGTGCAATTGATGATCGAGACACTGGTTCCGCACGACGAGGAATACAGCATCGAGGATCTGGTCGAAGATTCGGTCTCCGAGATTGACGTCATCGAGCGCCAGACACAGGACAAGGTCAATCTCGAGGAAGTGGCCAGCGAGTCACCGGTGATCAAGCTGGTGAACTACATGATCTACACGGCCGTCCGCGAGCGCGCCAGCGACATCCACATCGAGCCGGATGACGGCAGCCTGCGCGTGCGTTTCCGGATCGACGGCCAGATGGTCGAACGCCTCAAGCCGCCGTACCAAATGCACCCGGCCATTGTCTCGCGCATCAAGATCATGGCCTCGCTGGATATCTCGGAGCGGCGCCTGCCACAGGACGGCAGTATTCACGTAATGATGGAAGGTCGACCCGCGGACCTGCGGATCTCGATCCTGCCGACGACGTTCGGCGAGAAGGTGGTCATCCGGATCATCGACAAGAGCACGGTCTTCGTCAGCCTCAAACAACTGGGACTGGACGCGACCAAGATGGAGGTCTTCCAACGGGAGATTTCCAAGCCGCACGGGCTGGTGCTGGTGACCGGCCCGACGGGCAGCGGCAAGAGCACGACCCTGTATTCGGTGCTCAAGCAACTGGAGCAGCCCGAGATCAACATTTGTACCGCTGAAGATCCGATCGAATTCAATCTGACGAATGTCAACCAGTTCCAGGTCAACGACAAGATCGGCCTGACCTTCGCCGCCATCACTCGGGCGCTGTTGCGACAAGACCCGGACATCATCATGGTCGGCGAGATGCGGGATCAAGAGACCGGGGCAATCGGCGTGCAGGCGGCACTGACCGGCCACATGGTCTTTTCCACGCTGCACACCAACGACGCACCGGGCGCGATCACGCGGTTGTTCAACCTGGGCATCGAACCCTACTTGGTCGGCGCCTCGCTGACGGCCATACTGGCCCAACGGTTGGTGCGCCAAATCTGTCCCCACTGCCGCGTGGAAACCGACCTGTCGGAGCGCGTCCGGGACACGCTCGCCCGCAGAGGGATCACCGACATTATACAGCTTCACAAAGGCCGGGGATGCACACGGTGCCGCAACGTCGGCTTCCTGGGTCGCGTCGGTATCTTCGAGTTGCTCGTGCCGGACGACGACATGAGAGACATGATCACCGCCGGCGTGCCTCTGGAGGCTCTGAGGACCAAGGCACTCGAGCTGGGCATGAAGCCGCTGTTTGAAGACGGACTGGACAAGGTATGTAACGCCGCAACGACAATCGAAGAGGTCCTGCGAGTAACCGTGGAGGCATAAATGCAAAACGACACCGAACACCATGACAATCTGATGCGTCTTTTGGAGATGGGACAGCAGAAGTCGGCTTCCGACCTGATTCTGGTTGCGGGCAGCCCGCCGTGTTACTACGTCAACGGCTCATTGCAACTGCTCGATGCGCCTGAGTTGGATGCCGCCGAGGTCGAGCAATTGCTCAGACCGCTCCTCGATGAGGGCCGCCAGGCGCGACTGGAACAGCACAGAGATTTGGATTTTTCGCTCGATCTGCCGAACTCCGGACGCTGTCGCATAAACATTCATTATCAGCGCGGCAGCCTGGCACTGGCGGTACGGTTCGTGCCCCAGGAGATCCCGAAGATCGAAGCCCTCCACTTACCGCCGATTGTCAGTCGGCTGGCGCGGCTGCCGCAGGGTTTGGTGTTGATCACCGGTGCCACCGGGCACGGCAAGAGCACGACATTGGCCGCAATGCTCGACTTTATCAACGATAATTTCGATCGCCATATCATCACGCTGGAGGATCCGATCGAGTTCCGTTTCATCAGCAAGCGCTCGGTCATCGAACAGCGCGAGATCGGCGAAGATACACCGAACTTCGCATCCGCGCTAAGACACGTACTCCGGCAGGCACCGGATGTCATCATGGTCGGCGAAATGCGGGACCAGGAAACCATCGCCGCCGCAATCACGGCTGCGGAAACGGGCCACCTCGTGCTCGGCACGCTGCACACCATGACTGCCGCCGGCGCGGTCGAGCGGGTGGTGGACATTTTCCAAGGACGGCAGCAGCAACAGATTCGCATTCAGTTGGCCCACACGTTGCAAGCGGTCGTGTCGCAGATTCTCTTTCGAGATCAATCGATGGACGGTCTGGTGCCGGCGTGCGAGATTCTGATAGCCACCTCGGGTGTGCGGCGGGCCATCCGCGACAACGAGACCCATTTAATCCCCGGAATGATCGAGACGGGTTCCATGCATGGAATGCAAACCATGGATCGGGCCATCATCGAATGGGTCGCCCAAAAACGCATCTCGATTCAGGATGCGATTCCCCGATTGATGAGTCAAAAATCGCGGGAACTGCTCGGCTGCGATGACGACATGGACTTTGACATCTCCATACCGCTTCCGGCTGAGCCCGTGTCGGCTGAGAAAGGGTAGGTTATGCCGCGATTTGAATACAGCGCCCGCGACGACGCCGGTAAATCCACTTCGGGTGAGATCATCACCAATACGCGCGCCGAAGCCGCCAAGCTCCTGCGGGCCAGCGGCAAGTTCGTGGTCAAGCTCGAAGAGGCCCAGGAAAAGACCACCAGCGAAGCCCCGCGGCGCGGCGGCTCGCGCCGGGTCAATCAGACGCAGGTCATTTACTTCGCCAACCAACTCGCCATCATGGTCGACACCGGCGTGCCGCTGAGCGATGCCCTCGAGGCGAGCATCATGGACGAACCGCAGAGCGGATTCCGCCGCGTCGTCGAGGATGTCATCGAACGCGTGCAATCCGGACAGGAATTCTCCGCGGCGCTGGCCAAGCATCCGCGCGCCTTCCCTCGGTTCTTCGCGAATATCATCAAAGCATCCGAAGCGTCGGGTTTGCTCGGCACGATGCTCCAGCGGGCTGCGGCCTACATGACCAACCAGCGTGATACGCGCAAACGGATCCAGGGCGCCATGGCCTATCCGCTGGCCATGATTGGCTTTTGTATTTTGGTCGCGATCTTTCTTTTGACCTACTTGCTGCCGAAGTTCATCCACATCTTCGAGAGCCGGGGCGCCGCCCTACCCGCGCCGACCCGCATCCTCATCGGCGCGCCCCTCCACCTCCTCCCGCGCAGCCCCACGTGGGGGCCGACCGAGCAACGAAGAGATGATGAGGCCCCCGACCTTGATTCCTTCGGGCCCCGGAGAATGAATCCTCCCCCGCCCAGGAACTACGATTGTTTCTCGCCCGATCGACATGATGCACCCCCTCCAGCCAAGACTTTTCGCCTAGCCAAATTCATCCGTGACGAACACCGAGCCTTACTCCGTAGCGACGCGCGATGAACGCGAGTGTCAACGTAATCACTCCCAGCACGATCTGCGCGGCCGCGGCGGCTTCACGGCTACCCTCCTCAGGCAAAAGCAACTGCAGAATCAGGATGGACATGGTCGTGGTTTCTCGCGAGGCGAGCAAGATGATGCTCGAGGTGGTCCCCGCTGCGATCGTGAAGTTCATCATGGCAAGAAGTGCCAGAGTGGGCAGCAACAGGGGGATCCAGATGCGCATATAGGTCTTGAACCATCCCGCGCCGGAGACCCGCGCCGCCTCTTCCATATCGAAGCCGATCTGTACGATCGCCGCCTTGCTGATGTTTACGCCGGTTGTGTTCCCCTGAATCACGATGACGATGATGAGTATCCAAATCGTCCCGTACAACAAAGTCAACCCCGGCGTCCACAGGACAACCAGCAGCAGTCCCA